>NZ_JAMYUW010000006.1:0-253909 GCF_040323315.1 Mesorhizobium sp. M0047
TTTTTGAATGGCAACCGTGGCAAGGCGGCGCGCGAACAACTGACACTGATCCGGATTTACGAAGAGCTTTGCAGTCTCGGCTACGGGGGGTGGCTATGACGCCGTCCGCCGCTACGCGAAGAGCTGGGCGAAGGCGCAGGGGTCGGCGACGGCGGACGCCTATGTGCCGCTGTTCTTCGCGCCGGGCGAGGCCTACCAGTTCGACTGGAGCCACGAGATCGTCCTGATCAACGGCGTGACGGTGACCGTGAAGGTCGCCCATGTCCGGCTCTGCCACAGCCGCATGATGTTCGTCAGGGCCTATCCGCGCGAGACGCAGGAGATGGGTGTTCGACGCCCATGACAGGGCTTTTGCCTTCTTCGGCGGCGCCTGACGCGCGGCATCTACGACAACATGAAGACGGCGGTGGAAACGATTTTGTTGGCAAGGACCGCCAATACAATCGCCGCCTCCTCCAGATGTGCAGCCATTATCTGGTGCAGCCGGTCGCCTGCACGCCAGCGTCGGTCTGGGAGAAGGGTCAGGTCGAGGACCAGGTCGGGCTGGTGCGTGAGCGCTTCTTCACGCCCAGGCTGCGCTTCAAGACCTATGAGGAGCTGAACGCCTGGCTGCATGACAAGTGCATCGCCTACGCCAAGGCGCACCGTCACGTCGAGCAACCGGAACGAACGATCTGGAACGTGTTCGAGGAAGAGCGCGGCAAACTGGTCGAGTATCGCGGCCCCTTCGACGGATTCCACACGGTGCCGGCCTCGGTGTCGAAGTCCTGCACGGTTCGCTTCGACAACAACAAATACTCGGTCCTGTCGACGGCCGTCGGCCGCCCCGACAGATATTCCTGAACAACCTGACGCTTGAACGTGATGCTGTAGCTGCGGTGTCTTGCCATGGTTCTCTCTCCGAAAACCTGCGTGTTTCGGTAATTCCCGGACACCCTTTTCGCTAAATCCCGGACAGTGATTTCGGTAATTCTCGGACAGCGTTTCCGCTAAATCCCGGACAGTTTTCGGGAGCGGATTTAACGGTCGGTTCTCGGCTGCGCCGTTCTGGCAGTTTGGCCTCTCACGATGACGTTGAGAGGGGCCATGCCGAGACGGAAGCAAGCGAGACGAACGAGTGTGAGGGATATCCAAGCGATCTTGCGCCTGACCCATGAGCAGGGTCTTTCGGTGCGTGAGGTGTCAGAACGGCTGAAGATCAGCAAGACGACGGTATCGACCTATTTGCTGCGGGCGCGGGAGGCCGGGCTGGCATGCTGGCCGCTGCCGCCCGGCCACGACGAGGCGACGCTTGAGCGGCTGCTGTTTGGCCGTGCCGGTCGTCCGCCGCAAGACCTGAGCGAACCGGACTTTGCGCTGATCGCCAGGGAGTTGAAGCGCAAGGGGGTGACGCTGACGCTGATGTGGCAGGAGTATCGCGCCGCCCATCCGGACGGCTACGGCTACACTTGGTTCTGCGAGCACTTCGCCGCTTTCGAGCGCCGGACGAGCGCCACATTCCGCAACCGGCATGCGGCGGGCGCGGTGATGCAGACGGACTATGCCGGGCAGACGGTGCCGGTGATGGATCCGGCGACCGGCCCCATTTACCCGGCGCAGATTTTTACGCGGTGCTGGGTGCCTCCAATCTGACCTTCGCCTTTGCCAGCTCCAGCCAAAAGCTGCCGGACTGGATCGAGGGCCAGGTGCGAGCGCTCGCCTTCTTCGGCGGTGTCACCAGAGCGATCGTATGCGACAACCTGAAGGCCGGTGTCGTCAAGGCGCTGTGGTTCGAGCCGACGCTGAACGCGACCTTTGCAGCCATGGCCGAGCATTACGGTACCACCATCCTGCCGACCCGAAGCCGGAAGCCGCGGGACAAGGGCAAGGTCGAGGGCGCGGTGCTGATCGTCGAGCGTTGGATTCTGGCACGGCTCAGGAATAGATCCTTCTTCTCGATCGCCGAGCTCAACGCGGCGATCGCCGAACTGCTCGAGGATCTGAACAACCGGCCGATGCGCCATGTCGGCCAAAGCCGCCGCGAACTGTTCGAGGAGATCGAGCGGGCCGCCTTGAAGCCGCTGCCGGCAGCACCGTTCGAATACGCCGAGTGGAAGTCGGCGAAGGTGCATCCTGACTACCATGTCGAAGTCGACAAGACCTTCTACTCGGTGCCGCACCGGCTGATCGGGCGCACCGTCGAGGTGCGGCTTACTCATCGAGTGGTCGAGATCTTCCACGATCACCAGCGTGTCGCCAGCCATGTGCGTCGCTCACAGCGTTCCGGCCATGTCACCGTCAACGAACACATGCCCAAGGCGCACCAGCGCTACGCCAACACCACGCCGGCCAGCCTGATCAGCCGGGCGGCCGGGATCGGCCCCAACGCCGCCATTCTGGTCGAGCGCATGATGCGCGACCGGCCGCATCCGGAACAGGGGTATCGCTCGGCCATGGGCATTCTGTCGCTGGCGCGCCGCTGGTCTGGCCGGCATGGCTGCCGCCTGGCGCGAACTGGCCGAACGGAACAACGCCAACGAGCTCAGCCGTGATGAGTGGCTCGGCCTGATGCTCGACCGCGAGGTTGCCATACGGGCCGACAAGCGCGTCCGGAACCGGCTCGCCTCAGCCAGGTTGCGCTTTCCCGAAGCCTGCATTGAGGACATCGACTTGGCCGCGCCGCGCGGGCTCGACCGGCGCAGCACCATGGCGCTCGCCCAGGGCGAATGGCTGAAGGCGCATGAGAACCTAATCGTCACCGGCCAGACCGGAACCGGCAAGTCGTGGCTGGCCTGCGCCTTCGGCCGGCAAGCGGCACGGCTCGATCATTCCGTGCTCTATGTGCGCGTGCCGCGCCTGTTCGAGGATTTGGCGCTCGCTCGTCTCGATGGCCGCTTCCCACGCCTCATTGACAAGCTCACCCGCGCGCAACTGCTCATCCTGGATGACTTCGGAACCCACTCCCTCACCGACCAACAGCGCTTCCATCTGTTCGAAATCGTCGAGGAACGCTATCGCCGCAAATCCACCCTGATCACCGCCCAGGTCCCGGTGGCCAGATGGCATGACTTGATCGCAGACCCAACCGTCGCCGACGCCATTCTCGATCGGATCGTGCACAACGCCCACCGCGTCGTGCTCCATGGACCCGCGGCTCGCCAATCAAGGCTTGGCAATCGAAAGGGTTCGGCGGCTCCAGCAGATCGATGCCCTGCTGTTGTCGGCACGCGCGGAATGTTTTGGCCTTGGCGCGGACTTCTACGTCGTCGCTCAGAATGACGAAGAATGAACGCTCATCTGCATTCGTCGACTGGCAATGGCCTCGACGAGCAAAACGGGTTGAGTCAGGAGATTGGCGCAGATGAGTGACCCACAAATCCATCGCGACAGCCTGGCGGCATGGCGGGCGTTGTCGTCGATGGGCTGCTTGGAACCAAGCGGTCGTGACAAAGACCTCGTTGAACAGCTTAAACGGCGAATCAAGCCAAATGCCGAAGCTTGGAACAGGCGTTGAATGAAACCTCTGTCGCACAGTTCCTGGCTGTTCTTCTGGCTACGATACAGCCTTTCGCCGCTATGTTTCGCAACATCCTAACTGACGAATGGCTGGCCGCTTATCACCAGGGCGAGTGCCGGCCGCTGCCGCGAGGCATAGCGCCTGAAACCCAGCCGCCAGGCCTGGACGACGCCGCTCGGGTCCCGTTTGTAATGTCGTCGTAGAGATTGGTGCGGTCCACAGCCGCCCGAACTCGATTGGTTTGATAGGACATCGCGGATCTCCGCGACGGGCGCCGGAGGCTTTCCTTCGGCTCTCAACCCGTCACGAAAAACCGGCCCGCACTCTCGCGAAAGCGGCAAAACCAAGCCTTAGAGCTGCACGCCCGAGATGAGGCGCCTATCCGCAGCTTCGTCGTGGCTCGAAATGGAACTAGGCGATCGCTGCAGTGGGAGGCAGCAAGGCTGAGCAGGCGCAGGCTGGAAACGTCCTCAGCACGAGGACAATTATTTTTACTAGTAATCGCCAGGAAACGGAAACTTTGGCGCGGCGATTGAGATCCCGAGCTTGGTTTGAAGTGGACCCCCAAGATGGGCGCGCAAGGCGGCATCGCAAACGGCGTAACCCCAGTTCATCAGCTTGTCCTGGAGTGGACGGGGCATTCGCTCGAGCCTTGTCGGCAGTTCGGCAAGCGGCGTTGGGTCTCGCGACGCGCACTTCAAGGGATCGTCGACCAATTTGTAGTCATCAAAGCGCGTGCGTACGCCCCAGAATGTTCCTGTACGCTCACCACTGTTGAAAGACTCTATTAACTGGCGTTTGCGCAGGCTGCGAACCTGATTATCAACCGTGTCGAGGATGCGAAGAGAATGTCGGGGCCAGTCATGGTGTGGATTTTCTTCGGCGACGATCTTTTGTCCAGCGTCACTCACCAGGACCGTGGCGAACCGCTTGATCGTTTCCAACCCGAGATTGTCGTAGACCCCGCCGTCGCTCAAAACGGCATTTGTCGTGAAGGGAGCCCGGTTCAGGTCGGCTCCTTCCACGAGTTCGGCAGGCTGTGGGATTGGCAACGTCAGCGGCGATAAAAAGGGAGGGAAGGCGGAAGACGCGGCGACTGCGACGCTGAGCTTCACGTCAGGATTTCTGATAAGTCCTACCCTGTAATCTCCCATATAAGGCCGCGAGAAGCGCCAGATCGCACCTGACTGTATGTTCGTGGCATTGATCACGAAACGAGGTGCCGTGCCCGCCGTATCATCGGGCAGTTGCGCCAGGCGTGCTCCTTTGAACAGGACTTCGTCGTAAGCGTCGGCCAGTCGCTGGCTGATCGTGCCCGGCAAAAAGATGCCCCCGAATATGGCTCCGGCGTCAACGGTTGTATCCGCCATCGCTCGAATGCCGTCGACAAAGAGGTCGAAACGAGCCGCTTTGCCGCCCGAGAATTGAAGTTCGTTCCAGCGTAATCCCAGATAGGCGGAGGTAATTGAGCCTCCCGACACGCTGGATATCCTGGCGATTCTGCCAAGTAGGCCCACTTCGTTCAAACGATACAAAGCGCCAACGTGAAACACCATCGCGCGATAACCGCCACCTGACAGCGCCAACGCAACCGAATCAATGAAATTTTCTTTGGGGCGGTCCGCCAAGTCTGTCGGTTCGCTGGGCACAAAGTCTCCTCCAGAATCGCTGCTTGATATCATCGCATGAATAAAGTGTCAGAATCTAGCAATATTTGTAAAGCGGGGGCTTTTATCTCTGGTAAACTTCTTGCCATAGAGGATTCTGGAAAACACTAATTGCCACTGACGTAAGCGCCTAACCCATTCATGCGAAAGAATGCACGCCTAAAACCTGCAAAGGCCTGCGACGAACTCGTTTCCCATCGGATTTCGTCCGCGGCTTCCCTTTCTTTTTCCTGGGCCATGAGCTGGCGAGCCGCGTGCATTTTTGTGACGAGCAGTCTGAGGGTAGTGAGACACTTGCCGCGCTCCTCAAGAAGCTCCGTGCGGTTCAAACCAAGGATTTCGATCGTTTTCTCGGCTCTCGTCTTGATCCACGGACTGTCGGGGCAAGCGACCACGTAAACAAGCTTCGCGGTTTCCTTGACATGGTAAGCGAGGAAGTTTTCCGGGTCATCTGCGGCGTCACAAGGGTCGATCAGATAGGCGCGCTCACCGGCCAACGGCGTATTTTCCTTGCCAACACGGTTGGCTTCGCTTTCCACTGGAAAATGGTTGAGCTTGTAGCGCTGATTGCAATATCGGCAGCAGAACAGAAGGTTGTTCCAGTCATAGGCTAGCCACCAATAGCCGTCATGAGTTGGCGCCAGTGTCACTTCGGCCTTAGGCCGGAAATGGTCGATGTCAGACTCGCGATTTACATCGCGTCGCCTCTCACAATAACCACACTTTTTTCTTTGCATCGCCCAAAGGGCCCGGCGGACCTCCTTGTTTCCCCACAAGGTGGGAAACTCCTTCGACAACGGCTTACGCTTTGCAGCGATCGCCCTAATTGTGGTCTTTGCTTCAACGACCGCTGGACTTGCGAGCTCAATCGGGGCATTGGCCGGGCGATCGATACGGATCATGACATTCGACCTTCTGCCAAACTCTTTGCATCGACCAGGCGCTGTAAGTCTTCGATGTCACGTCTCAATTTTGCCTGCAATTCCGCGTCCCTTTGGTCATCAGCGGCTAAAGTAGACCGCGACTCCAAGGCATCTTCCTTCATCTTTATGTCTAGTTCATTGCCGCTTGCGCGAGCTTCACTGAGCTCCTCAACTATCCTTTGAGTGGTCACATCGCGCGCCGACTTGAGACCAAATGCGCTCGATGTCATGATCTGATCGTAGGTCCATCCGCGATAGGGTTCGAGTTTTTCTGCCAAGACGGCGTTGGAGGTTTGCTGAAAGCGATACATCGCCGCATCGCCCTCATCGAGGTCTGACAGGCCACCAGCGCAGAGTGGGGAGTGGGACGATGCGATGAACTGGACCTGCGGAAACTGTTGGCTTAGTTCGAGCACGATCTCACGCTGCCAACGTGGGTGAAGGTGCTTTTCAATCTCATCAATTACGACGACGCCCGAAATCTGTCCGGCGATGAGATCGGGGTTGTAGAGGAACGTCCAACCCAAGAGATCAGAGAGCCATGCCAGCGTCGCCAGATAGCCGTCGCCAATCGCACCCACCGGCACGAACGGACCCCAGCTCCCCTTTATCGAGAGGCCGGATTGGCCAAACTCCGTACTGTGTGGTGGAAGCCGCAAGACCTGCTCGATCTGTCGGCAGATTCTTTCCATGTCCGCGCCAGCGCTCATTAAACGCCGAAGGGCGAGCTCTGGATTCTGCAGCAGCGCCTTGGGGTCGAACAGACTCAAAACGGCGTCGGCAATTGCATAGCCAGAATAGGATTCGCTGCCGAAGCCATTGCGTAGAGCACCATAAGCACAAACGAACAGAGCTTCGCGCGGGAAGAAAGCCGATGTTGTCTGGCTCAAGTCGACGCGCTGATCCGCATTGCGGGCAAGTTTTGTTTCGGTCCAAATCTCCGGGTCGGCCGGATCGGATGACTGCAGCTGCACACGAATACGCCCCTCAGTCTTGCCTTGACGAAGCAGCTCACCCGACATCCGGCCCATAAGCCCGCTGGCGCCGGTCTGGTCGCAAAGCGCCATGGCGATGCTGCGCAGGATTGTCGTCTTGCCGAGACCATTGTCGCCAAGCAGCATGGTCCAGGGGCGCGGCTTGCCATCCTCAGAGAAATCGATCGTGATTGATTCAAAACATCTGATGTTTTCGAGCTCGACGCTGAGGATCTTCAGTGTTCTGATAGATTTGCCCGGAACAAGGGGGCGACTGCGGACGTCCGCCAGTATCCTTAGAATGACGTCAGAGCGGACTGCATAGTTCTGCGAGAGAAAGCCGCCGCTGGTGTGCAGGCCAATTGCTTGCCCACTCTCGAGGTCGACGACGAGAGCCCCTGAGTTTGTACCTGGCACCGTGCAATCGTGGCACAGCTGCGTTTCTTCAAGGCGCGTCAAGAAGCCGGGGGCGAGCGTCTTTCTGTCATGAACGTTGCCGTAGATCTGTTCCATCAACTGCCTGTCCTTGGCTCGGCTGTCGAATGTCAGGTACCCTATCGTCGCGACTGCCTGGTCCGGGAAGATGGTCGTGGCGAGCTCGATGGGCGTTGGCAAGCGGGCGTTGCCGGCATGTACATCGATTTCCAGGAACGCTACATCGGGGCCCGGGCGGTTCTCCACATGCAGCACTTTCATCACCCGAAAGAGCAGCGTGTTCAGGTCGTCGAACTCCCGGCGGAAGTCGATGGTCGCCGCAATCGGTCCATCGGCACCATTCCTAAAGGCAAACTCCTCTCCTACGCGCTCCACAAACACCTCTGCCACATGGCGATTGGTGACGAGAATGTTTTCGGCCACAAGCCAGCCGGCACCGACCCATTCGTAGCTGAAGCCGGTCAGTTCGATGCGACCCACTGTCCGGATCGCATGATCAAGTATCGGTCGTGCTGTCTTAAGTCGAGCGCTCCAAATCGCATCGTTTTCAATGCCATCGATGACAGCTACATCGTCTCGAATTGTCAGAAGCGGGCGCGCTTGGCGCAGCACCATGCTCTCAAGCGCCAAGTCTTGGTCAAGGTCCGCAGGACCCGCGCCTACTGGAGCGCTGGGTTTAAGGCTCGACGCAAGGTAAGGCCCATCTGTGCGGAGAGATGCATTGTATCTGCGCAGTCGTTGAAGCTGTTGCTCATTTGCCATCGCCGCCCGCCCCGCCCGAATGTCCGCGCCAAGATCTGTTCCCGACTGCCAGTTCACACACTGATAGCCCCGGCGAACCGATGCTACAACGGCCGAGTTGCAGGATGCACTTGGTCTGACCTTATGTTCAGCGATGAGATATCTCCCTCAAAGAAGAAAGCTGAGGCTGGTCGCCAGCAAACAAAAGACGAGGAAGCGAGATAACACTCGACCACCGGTCTGATCAGTGATCGCTCGGCAGTAAGCCCTAGCAGGCTGTTGAAAAAGGGGCTCGCGGTTGGGGTAGCTCCGTGATTCACTCATTTCGCGAGAATGCGGAGGGTGAATCGTGCGCGGCGGCGACAATCGAACTGGCGAGTTGTTCAGCTACGTTGATCTCGAGGCGCGGGTTCGGCGCGATCATCCACTGCGCGCGATCCGTCGGATAGTGAATGAGGCGCTGGCAGCGTTAGAGCGGGACTTCGCGGCGCTGTATTCGCCGATCGGGCGACCTTCGATCCCGCCGGAGAAGCTGCTCAGGGCAATGCTGTTGCAGGCGTTCTATTCGATCCGCTCTGAACGGCTTTTGATGGAGCGGCTGGAATACGATCTTCTGTTCCGCTGGTTCGTCGGCATCGGCGTTGACGACGCGGCCTGGGATCACTCGGTCTTCTCGAAGAACCGCGACCGGCTGCTGGAGGGCGACATCGCGGCGAAGTTCTTGAACGCTGTCCTGGCGCAGCCCAAGGTGAAGAAGCTTCTCTCCACGGATCACTTCTCAGTCGACGGCACCTTGATCGAGGCCTGGGCGTCGATGAAGAGCTTCAAGCGGAAGGACGGCTTGGATGAGCCACCGTCGGGTGGCGGGCGCAATGAGGAGGCGGACTTCCATGGCCAGAAGCGCTCGAACGAGACGCATGCCTCGACCACTGATCGTGATGCTCGGCTGTTCCGCAAGGGGAAAGGCAAGGAGGCCAAGCTCAGCTTCATGGGGCACGGGCTGATGGAGAACCGGCATGGTCTTCTGGTTGATGCCTGCCTGACGCTGGCCGACGGGCATGCCGAACGAGTGGCGGCTCTGCACATGATCGAACCCCGCGCCGAGCGACCGCAAGCCATCACCCTCGGCGCCGACAAGGCCTATGACGCGGAGGACTTCATTAACGAGTTGCGCTCGATGAAGGTGACGCCACACGTGGCGCAGAACACGAACGGGCGCCGTTCCGCTATAGATCGTCGCACGACCCGGCACGTCGGCTATGTCGTCAGCCAGCGCATCCGCAAACGCATCGAGGAGGCGTTCGGCTGGATCAAGGTCATCGCAGGTCAAGAGAAGACGAAGTTCCGCGGTCGCGACCGCGTCGGATGGGCCTTCACCTTCGCGGCTGCCGCCTACAATCTGGTGCGGCTGCCCAAGTTGATCGCGGTGCCGACATGAGCGCGCCGGCGGACTGCAAGCTGATTGACCGCTGGCATATCGTCGAGGCCGATCTGTGGGATTGCGGCTATCTCAGCCTCTGCGGTCCCGCCATGGTCACCATCGGGGCCGACAACACCGGTGAGATCGCCTTTGGCGCTCTGCAAGCCAGCCTCGATCTCAACTACGGTCCCTCGATGGTATTCTTCACATGGGCCGGCTTCGACGAAATGGACGAAGCCACTGGTGATGGCTCCGCCGAACTACTCGACGACGGCTCCATCGAGATCACATTCGCCTATCACAATGGCGATGAGGCCATCCTCAAAGCCAAACGGGACACTTCTTCAACAGCCTGCTAGAAGTGATTGATCTGGAGGCTTGACCCCACCCCGATTGCGAATGGCCACCATTAGAAATTCAAAGTAGGAGCAAGTAAAAAATTTGCAGGCTTGCGTGCCGACACCATTTGACTACAGTCACTTGGAAGCAGACTGGCGGAAAGGCCACGTCGCTGGTGCGGGGAGTGGCGGCAATGCCGACAAAAGAAAAACCTGGGGCGAGGACCGCCAAACCTGCGGCGAAGGCAAGACCACCAGCGAAGAAAAGACCGGCCGCCCCCGCGAAACTTAGGCGCATTACGGCGGCTGGACGCGTCGATCTATATTCCGCTCGAGGCTATCTTGACAGCGGCACGCTCGACGAACTGACAGTCAACATTCCGTTCGACGTTTATTTCCAGGATCCCGCAGTCCGCGAAGCGACCAAGGCCTACAATTTCGATGAGGCTTTCACTGTTCCTTGGGAGCCGGGCATCTCTCACGGCCCAACAAGTGCCCGCTTCGTTGTAGTCGACTATGACGGCACCACGGGGATGATCAACCCTCCCGCTGAATGGGATAAGGATGAAAACGTCTTTCGCGACGTCAATAAGGTCGTGCTCAATCGCAACAATCTCAAAACGCCGCAATTCCACCAGGTCAACGTTTGGGCAACGTTGCAGAACGCGCTCAATTTCTACGAGAGCGGGGCAGGCCTTGGCCGCCGTATCAGCTGGGGATTTGAAGGCAACCGCCTGATCATCGTGCCGCACGCTGGCTACGGTGAGAACGCCTATTACGATCGCGACAGCAATTCCCTGCAATTCTATTATTTCGACCACAATGGCGAGCGGGTGCATACCTGCCTTTCGGCCGATATCATCAATCATGAATTCGGCCACGCTGTGCTCGATGGGGTGCGGCCCCTTTATCGCGAGTCCGTGCAGGTCGAGACCGCTGCCTTCCACGAGTCCATTGGCGATCTCTCGGCGATCCTCATCGCGTTTCGGAACACCAAACTTCGCAAGCAGATCGGCGTGGTGACGGGCGGCGATCTCGACAAGGACAGCGCATTGTCCAGTCTTGCCGAACAGTTCGGGCGTAAAGACGAAAAGCCTTATCTGCGCACCGCGCTCAACAAGCTGACCTACAAAGATGTTAAGGACAGCCCAAGCCACCACTACATGTCGCAGGTGATAACCGGCGCCATGTTCGACATTTTGCGCGATGTGTATCGCTACAACCGAGATGTTCGAAAACACAGCGTGCCGCAATCGCTATGGTTCACGGCGAGCCGGATGCAAAATCTGGCCATACAGCCACTCGATTTGCTGCCGCCGGTCGATGTCACCTTCGCCGACTACGCCGAAGCGGTCCTACGTGCCGAGCAGATCGTCAACCCTACTGATCCCGACGGCTACCGCGGACTAATGTTGAGGGCCTTCGGCGAGCGCGGGCTCCTGAGCAAGGCGCGAATCAAGGAGCTGAAGAACGAGCCGGCCGTGCTGTCGCCCGTCGAGATGAGGGTGTTTCACGAAGCCTGCGATATCGCCGCCTCGCGAGCCAATGCCTATCGCTTCCTTGATGATAATAGGCGCCAGCTCTTGATCCCCTATGGCGCCGATCTCGTGGTCAGCGATCTGTCTACCGCGGTGAAATTCACGACACGTCGCCGCAGGCAGGCCAAGCACGTGCTGCTTCAGTATGTCTGGCGTGAGGATGTGCCGATTAGAGGGAGCGAGTTCGGGCAATTCGATGGCCAGACGACCGATCTATTGTGTGGCGGGATACTCGCTCTCGATATTGATGGAAATCTCCTTGCCTGGGCACGCAAACCCGGCACGCTGCCGCTCATCCGAGCTGCCCGGGGGGAAGACAAGAAGGTTGATCGTGAAGCAGACGCTGGCACCCTTCGCCGAAAAGCCTTTCTCTCTTCGCTCGCGGCTCGTATCCGGGCTGGAAACGTCGGCGGCGCACCGGCCGGTGGCGCAATGGGACTGCTGCAGAAATCGATTGCCCCGCTGAACTCCTATGTGGTTGACGGCACGGTCCGCTTCGGCGTCGCACCGCATATCGGCATTGGCGACCATACCGAGGACCAACACAACCAGATGGGAGACAGATCGTGGTCGATAAGCTCTTGATCCGGGCCTATTCCGTTGGCGTTGGCGACTGCATCCACGTGACGATTCCGAAGGCACGGACTGACGATGCCGACTTCCATATCCTGATTGACTGCGGAACGCGGGGAAAGGCTGAGGTCATCAGCCTCGCGCTTGACCATCTCAAAACAAATCTGCCCAAAATCGATGGCAAACACCGCCTCGACCTGCTGTTGGTCAGCCATGAGCATGAGGATCATATCAAGGGCTGTGACCCCGCAGGGTTCAAGGATATCAAGATCGACAATCTGTGGATGAGCGTGGCGATGAATCGTGAACATCCGCAGGCGAAGTTCAAGCACAAATTGCATGACGACGTCGCGCTTGCCATGCGCAGCATCGCTGAGCGAAATCTTTCGCTCAGTCCAGAACTGCAGGACATCGTCTCGCGTTACAACATCGGTAACGACGGAGCCGTCACTGCACTCACCAATTCGTTGCCCAAGCAAAACGGCATTAAGCCACTCTATGTCCATGCCGGGCTGGCGCCGGCCCAACTTAAGCCTGAGACATTGGCCGGAGCGGCGTTCAAGGTTCTGGGGCCCCAGGAAAATATCGACTACTATTATCTGGGCAAGGATGCCGGCAATGTCGTGCAGACTTTTGCTTTGGCGTCGACTGACGCCCTGCGCTCGCCAGCGCAAGCCGCGGCACTGGATGCCTCGCCGCCGGCGAACATCAGCGGTACCGACTTCCGGCGTTTGCGATCGCGCATGATGTCAACCGCCTTTGCCTTCGCCGAAGAGGAAGGAGAGGTCGTAAACAACACCAGTGTCATTCTCCTCATAGAGTGGCGTGGCCGCCGACTGCTGTTTGTGGGCGATGCCGAGTGGAATGCAGCCTATGTCGAAGGCAAGAAGAATTTCGCGTGGAACGTCGCCTGGAAAAAGCAAGGTCCCGAGCTCGGCAAACCAGTCGACTTTCTCAAGATCGGCCATCACGGGAGCACCAATGCGACACCGTGGAATGATACGGAGGACGGCAAGACTACTGAGCCGAGCACCATCCTCGATGCCATCTTACCAAAGCCCAAGGGCAACAAGAAACCCACTGCCTTTGCTGTCGTATCAACCGACCGGACCAAATATGATCCGATTCCCAAATCGCCCCTTTTGCTCGAAATCGGCAACCGGGTGAGCAACACCCGCGACTACTTCTCGCTTCTTGGCGAGGACCGGGCAAGAACTCTGCCGCTCTACGAAGAATACGAAAAGCCATGGTTAGACAAGCCGCAACCCTGGCGTACCGACATCGAGACGATGATCAGCGGCGACAGCTTCGTCGATATCGAGATCGAACCGGCGGCCGGCCACTAGCCGGGGAATAGCTTGGCCGTACGTTTCTTCTCGCTGGCCGAGAAATTGCTCAGGCGCCAAGGCAAGAATTTTTCAAAGATCACCAGTGAATTGATGGACATCAACAAATACTATCACTCTCCCGAGCACCCAATTGCGGACGAACGGGATGCCTTTCCAGCACCGCCATGAAATGGCAATGCGAACAATTGCGCCTGTCTTGGACTTGACCCGTGAATGCAAGCGACCGGTAACGGCCTACAACAAAAGCAAGCAGTTACCCTTGAAGGCGAGGTAAGCCGCTCGCCCCTATCCGTGCACAGTGTCGGCCTTGGCGATTGCCCCTCGCCACCCGGTCGGGTGGCACCCGCATCGCCGGAACTTCGGCAACCGTCGCTAAAAAATGGCGATTTCGCCGAACTTTTTCGACCCATAAGCCCGACCAGAGACCGTATTCTGCATGCTTGGTCCTTGAGGATTGCGAATGCACAAGCCAGCCAAACCGCCACTGTTCTCATATTTGGTCAAGCCGCACTTTCGGTTAAAATCGCCGGATCGCCTTCTCTCTGAAGCGGACTTTGATCTTGCCCGAATAACTGTAGAGGATTTTCGGTTCGTCACTAGGGAGATGACCACAAATCTGGCGGAACTGCCCGCTGAAATTCGCGGTCGCAGTACCATTCTGCGGCGTCTGCTATCGGAGAGAGACTTGTTCAACGCGGGACGCCTGTTGATCCCGAGTTCGGGCCTGAGAGTTCGCGCGCGGATGCTGGATTTCGACCCTATTCACCCCGCCGTGCTTTTGACGTGCGGTAACTACCCTTGGGCCGGGGATCGGCTCCCGAATATCGCTGCTGTGTTCTCGCTAAAGGGGCAACCTCCTTTGACCGGGACCCCTTGGCGATTTCGGGACGACGCCGACGTCTCCCTCTCGGAATATCTGGAAGGTCTCGCGATCGCGGTACTTGGAACACCGGTGCGGCGGAGAGAAGTCATTAAATACGTCGCGGATAAGAAGGCCGCGCATGTTTCGGATCGTCGGAAACACTTAAGCGAGCAAGCAATCGACAGAGCATGGTCTCACATGTCGATCACAATTGAAAGCCAAGGAAAAGAAAAAATTCAACTGAACATGGTATATCTTGAGCTTCTTGCCGTTATTCAGGCGTTGAGATCGAGCGAGAGCATCAATGACTATATCACTAGAATGGATAAGTGGCTGAAATCAGCCGAGATTGTCTATCCGGAAGGGGCCAGATACGAGAATGTCAACCTGCCCATTGAACCGCTTTAGCGACGGAAAATCGGCGCCGACATACGTCGATGAAGCCTACCCCAGAGCAGATACACAAGTGCCAGCAATTCGGGTTGTGGCGTGACCCAGAAAGTTCGAAAAGCTTCCAGGAACCCCAGCGCGCGCGCCGCCGGAACCTGGCCGAGAATGATGGCGGAGCCGGCAGCAACGAAATTGATGGCGACGCCGGAGACAATCTGGCCGCCCTAATGGGTGATCGAGGCGAAACTGTGCACCAGCGCGAACAATGACGGCGGTGAACCGCGGCCGCCCAGGCGCCCGCCAGGCAGGCGAGCAGCAACGGCCCGGAGAACACCAGTTGCTCGGCGGCGATGGTGCGGGTCGCATCCTGCACCGCCATCATGGCGGCGCCCGCCGAAGCGAGCATGGCGAGTAATCGGACAGCAGGCACAGCATTCAATCCCCGAAGGCGTCAGTCGACATTCGACAAGAGACATATGGCGCGGGCGCGAGCGCTGCGGCTGCACGACAGACGAAAGCGGTTCTCAATCCGAGGCGATGCCGTTCTTGATCCGTGTGAGGCGGCTTTCGCCTTCCTCCGGGCCGAAGCAGCTTTCGACATCATTGCATTCCCGGCAACTGGGCGCGCTGCACAGCGAAAAACCTTCGGCCTCGCAGAGCTTGCGGTAAAAGTATTTCTTCCATTTCATGTTTTGGGTGTTGCCGGCCGCCAGCGTCGGAAAATGCGAGGCGAGCAGGCGGCCGAGGTCGGTTCGATCAAAAAGGCCAAGGTCCTGCCAGAGGTGGTCATTGCGCATGGCACGCCGAGCGATGATCCTGGCGAAGCGGGCGCTCGCCTTGTCGCCCGGTCGGGCATGCGCCAGCAGCAGTCCATGCAGAAGTTCTTCCTCCAGATCCGGCTCGGGCTCGCTCACCTCTTTCAAGGCAAACGCGTTGATAGGAATAGCAGGGAAACAGCGGGCCAGGACATCGCGCAGCTCGGCGCGCGAAAGTCCGGTTGCCTCGGTCGCCGTCGCCTCGCCGGCCTCGATCTCCTCGAGCGCACGTGAAAGCACACAGGCAAGCACATGCTGGTCGAGCCTCCTCTCCAGCTCGATCTGCTGCCATTGGCCGGTGCTGAGCCGGGCATAGTGTTGGGCAAATCTGGTGCCGTTCACCTGGTTTGTCCTATCAAGTCATGCAGCGACCCGGCCGGCCGCAACTGGGTGGGGGAGTTCTTCGGGTAGAGGCAGTCGCGGAGCCTCGCGGTCGAGTAGTTCGGTAATTTTCGTCTGGTCCATCGGCTCTGTCGCAAATTCTGTGATTGGAAGAGGCGTTTCGCGAGCCCCCGCCCTGCCGTTTGCGCCTCATGGGGAACACCTCGGCGTCGGAAATGCACCTGCGGAGTGGGACGTGGACCGCCCCGGGAAAGAGGTCGCGCGCCGGTCCTTTCCAGGGCGGCCATATGGTCGACCCCATTCAAGCCCGCCAGACTCAGGGTTGAATGACGTCCGATTCAAAGCGTCAGCGAGTGAGTTCCAGCGCACGTTCAGGACAGGATCGCACGCCTCGTGATGCAGGCAGTTCATCCCCTTCCGCAACTTCAATGTCACCAAGCAGGATGTAACCGTCATCATCGAGTTTGAAGATGTCAGGCGCTTGCGCCGCGCATCGCGCGTGGCCCTGGCATTTGGCCTTTTGGACGATGATGCGCATGGCACTGCCTCCATTGTTTGTGCCCGGCTCGGGGCGGGCCTAAGACCAGTCCATGATCAAATTTTCGATCCCGAACACATGGCCGCCAGAAGTTATCGGCGCCGTACCCTGCTTGATCCTGAAAGCCGGGATGCGCGCCAGCCACTCCTCCAGGCCAATGACAATCTCCCGCCGGGCAAGGTGTGAGCCAAGGCAACGGTGGGGACCATAGCCAAACGCTGCGTGGCGGTTGTCCTCCCGCTCCAAATCAATCGTGTTGGGGCATGCGAATTCCGCCGGGTCACGATTGGCAATCATAGTGGCGCAGGAAACATAGTCCCCCTTCCGGATCGGCGCGCCTTCGAAGTCGATATCTTTCGTGGCCACGCGGATCAACTGAATGGGCGGATAGGCCCGCAGCAATTCTTCGGTTGCGAGCGGGATGCGGTCCGGTTCGCTCCGCAGCAATTGCTGGTCTTTGAGGTTGCGTGCGAGGTACGCCAAGTCAAAGCCTATAGCTGCTGCGACCGTGTCGAGCCCAGCGACGAAGACAAGCACGCCGATGCCGCGGACTTGGGTGTCCGTCAGCCGGCGGCCCTCGACCTGTGCCTGCACGATAAAGGTCATGAAATCGTCAACCGCCTCCTGGCGGCGCATGGCTGCAAGTTCGTCGATGAATGCCACGATCGTCCGGGCAGCCACAGGTCGTTCCTTATCGTCACCGTGGAGCAGATCTTTCCCCCAGCCGACGAATGTTTCGAGTCGGTCATCGGGCAACCCCAGAAAGCGAAGAAAGGTGCTCACCGCGAAAGGAAAGGCAAAATCCTTCATCGCGTCGCAGCTTGTGCCCGATGCGACAATTCTATCGATCAGCATGATCGCTTGCTCGCGGACAGCCGGCTCCAACACCCTCACCCGCTTTGGCGAAAGCAGCGGACTGAGCAGTGAGCGAAAGACGCCATGGGCCGGTGGATCGAGCTCAAGCGGGATCGTCGGCCAGTTTTCACCCAGTATGGAGGAGAAGATGCTGCGATGGCTGGAAAAAGTCTCTGCGTCCTGCAGCACCCTCCGCTGGTCCGCGGCACGGGTGATGACCCAGGTACCCCGGCCATCTTGCGTGTTGTAGCGGGAGTAAAAGATCGGAGGCCCGTCATGTACGCAAGCGACAGCTGCGTGTGGATCCCCGTCGGGTGTTGGTGGCATCCCTGGCGATGTAAACAGGCTGAAGTCCCTCACCATTTCGGGTGGGACATGATCTGGAACGGGGTTGGTCGCCATTTTGTTTTCTCTACATTGGCGTTCATGGCTCGATTGAGATCGCACGGCTGTTCATAAATTCGATTTCCAGCATGGGCACGTCTCTTGTCGGGCGCCTTCTAGATTCTGTCGCCTGATACAGCCCACCTGCACCAGCGCGGATGAGATCGGTTGCGAAGTCGATCAGAAGGGGCATCTCCGCCGCTCTGCGGTCATGAAGCAAAGCCGCCGCTATCCCCGTTGGGGTTGAGAGGCTGGTCAATCACCTCTGAGCTCCGTGACGCACTGCTGATGCCCTGCTGATCAAATCGTCGAAGCAAGTCGCGTGCCGGATAGGCGTACCCATGGCGCTGCACCAAGCAATGCCAGCCTGCACTGGGCCCGCGGCTGGGATCACCTGTCCATCATTCTTAGGACAACGTCCGACAACCGACATCCGTGGTCGGTTTTGTCGAGTCCGCGACATCAAGCTGTTCGGCTTGGCTGCTGCTGCACAGCCTTCCGGTCGACGAGCGAGGAGATCGCTCGCACGGCCCGGATTGAGCAACGACGCGATCCAGCGCAAGGATCGACTGCGGTCCGATAAGACCCGACGGCGCTTGCGCGCGATGATCGGAATATCAACAAGGTCGAGCCGCGCTTCGGTTCGGTGTTGATGGCGTATGCGTTTTCGCTCGCAGGCGCTGCAAGGATTTTCGGTCAGACGGCGATGCACTCGTGCGCACCGGTCCGGCCGGCGACCAGCTTGACTGTATCGATGCGGTCCATTCCGGCGTGCATCACCTGACCGTGCGCATCCGCTACGAGGGCAAGCCTTTCCGCTCATGGACCTAAATTTCCTCGCGAGCCGCTGTCGGAACGTGGTGCCGAGTCCTATAGCGGCCGGTTCAATCCGAGGGCCTGTCGGCACACTCTATACATCCCTGTCGCTCGGACCGGGAATGCGTGGCAGACTCTCGGCCAGAAATCGCCAGTCGCTGCGCTCGCGTTCGCCTTCCTTGCGCGTGCCGAAGAACTGGATGATCATCTTGCCGTCGGCGCCATAGGCTTCAATGGACGTGACGTGACCGTCCCTCGTCGGCTTGCGCACGGCCCAGACCTCGCGGATGTGATGGGTCCTCAGATGCAGATGGAAGGTCTCGTCGAGCACATTGATCCGCGGCCCGATCTGCTTGACCGACTTGATCGGGCCGGAATGGATCTGGATGCAACCACGATTGCCGACAAAGCACATGATAGGCATCTCGTCTTCGGCCGCCTGTTGGAACAGGGCGCCAACGGCATCATTGTCGAGCAGCCAAGCGTAATCTTCGTCGGCCATACGCATTGCCTGGCAGCGGCTGAGCTTCAGTGTCTTCAACATATGGTAGAACTGATGCACGTCGCTCAGCCGGCTCCAGTGCTCGCGTAGGTCGTCGGCCGTGGCGGCTTGGTCTGGACTCACTGCGTTATCGCGCGCACCGCCCGCTTCGACCGATATGATCGGCTCCTGGTCGTAGGATACGAGCTCTGCCGTCAGATCCTGATAGGCGTGCAGGTTCGAGGCGGGCCTGAGATGTACTTTGTGCATCGCCTCGCCGGCGGCATCAAAGAATTGCAGGCTGCGGCGGATCTCGGCTCCCTCGCGCTTCTCGACGGCGAAGCCATACGCCCACGCTTCCGGGAAGATGCGCAGGTCGATGTCGTCGCCGAGCACCATGGCATGCTGGTTGCCGGTGACCACTTTGTCGTAGACGCCGATCTTTTGGTGCACGGCACTTTCGTTGCGGGTGAGCGCCATCACCTCGCCGACCGCTTCGAGGCCCGTCAGCAGATCATCGACGCGCGGCTCGATGCGCACCGCGCCGTGACCACAATGCGCCGCGACCAATTCGGCTTCCGAAATGCCCAATCGAGCGGCGAGATCATGCTCCCGGATTTTCGGATTGTCTTTGCACGCCCGCCGTATTTCGTCGGGCGACGGTTTCTCGCGTTGGTCCATGTCTTACCCCTGCTTCCACCTACGTGTGAGGATCAGCTGCCCTGCCCGGGAATCTTCAGCCGATAAGGCGCGCCGAAATGCTCGATCCTGATCTGCTGCTGGCCCATGAACAAAGTGTCGCTGGACAGCGTGCACACGGCGTCGCACCCGCGCGAAAACCCGCGAGCAGGCACATGCCGATGGCAGCATCCCATCGAGCCGGTCGGCGGCTATTGGGCGGTGGTGAGCGAGTGTGGGTGTTGTCGCAATCGGCCAAGCGGGCATTCGGATGCCACGGGCGGCGCTGCTTTGCCAAGCGAGGCGTATCTGACCCGGTCCTGACATGTTGCTCCCTTGCTTCGCCCCATCCATCGCGAGGGCACCCACGGCATGATTGTGGATCGGCATGCTCTTGCCGCCCCGCCAAACGGAGCCTCAAAAACCGTGCCAATTGCGCCGAAGCAAGCTCAGAAGAAGTTCTGTATTTGGTGATGTGAGTTCAACCAAGAACTCAGGCCCAACATCCCTCGTGGCAGACCCGACAAACCCGACAGTACGTGTCGGTTGGCCGACAGCTTCGCAGCAATGCACTCACAAGAAGCACGGCAGTGTCAGAGATGCCGCGCTGTGTTGAAACCTTTCTTCGCTTTGGCACGGTGCATGCGACGTGATGCGCAAGCAGGTCCCGGACTGAGGAGAATGGAGCCATGATTACGCTCACCGACAACGCCGTTGCCGCCTTCAAGACTGCTCTTTCCCGCGCCAGCGAGCCGGCGGAAGGCTTTCGCATCATGGTCGAGGCCGGCGGCTGCGCCGGCTTCAAATACTTAATGGGCCTGGAGAGCGTGTCGCGCGAGGGCGACGCGATCACTGACACCGATGGGATCAAGCTGTTCGTGGACACGGGCTCCCAACCCCATGTCGCCGGCATGACCGTTGACTTCCTCACCGGGCTCGAATCTTCCGGCTTTGTCTTCGATAACCCTAATGCGCGCGAGAAGTGCGGCTGCGGCAAGTCCTTCAGTTAAACGCCCGAAGGCCCTATGCGGCCGTCGGACTCATTTTGCGGCAGAGGAGACTTATATGGCCGGCACGACAGATGTCCCCGTCCCAAAGACCAAGGAAAACGGATCTCGGGAGCCATTCGCTTCCGGTAAGGTGCAAAGAACGCCGCCTCCCGAAACAGCTCGGGTCCTGGTGTCACCCGAGCTGCTTGCGGACAGATCGCGCTGCTGTGCCAAATTCGGCTCATCGATAACGTTATCGCGTTCGCATCCTTACCTGCGGGCTGACGACGGGCACCGCGAAGATGTCCATCTCGACGGAGATCCGGTCTGCGTCAAACACTCCGGGCGTCTGCGCGGGCTGCCAGTTCAGGCCCATTATCATCAACGGCATGCGCCAGAGGCTCAACGAGTCGGTCCGCGCCGCGTCATTATGGTCAACTGAGGATCGCACCTATGAAGCCTGTCTACCTCGACAACAACGCAACCACACGGGTCGATCCTGCGGTCCTGCAAGCGATGTTGCCGTTCTTTAGGGATCAATTCGCCAACCCTTCGTCGGCGCACGCTCTTGGCGCCTCAGTCAGTGCGGCGGTGAGAAAGGCGCGGAGGCAGTTGCAAGCGCTGATCGGCGCGGAGTTCGACGATGAGATCGCCTTCACCTCGGGTGGGACAGAAAGCGACAATGCAGCGCTTCTTTCAGCGCTCGAGGCGGCGCCCAACCGAACCGAGATCGTTACGTCCGCGGTCGAGCATCCCGCCGTGCTGACGCTTTGCGCGCATCTTGAGAAGACCGGCCGCGTCAAGGTGCACAGGATCCCGGTGGATTGCCGTGGCCGGCTCGACCTCGACGCCTATATGGCCGCCCTCACCCCACAGGTGGCAATCGTTTCCATAATGTGGGCGAACAACGAGACTGGTGTGATCTTCCCCGTGGCCAGGCTTGCCGAGTTGGCCAAGGAAGTGGGCGCCCTATTCCATACCGATGCTGTGCAGGCGGTCGGCAAGCTTCCGATGGACCTGAAGTCGACCTCAATCGACATGCTGTCGCTCTCCGGCCACAAGCTGCACGGGCCGAAAGGGATCGGTGCGCTTTTCGTAAAACGTGGCGTGAACTTCCATTCGCTGATCAAGGGGGGCCACCAAGAACACAACCGGCGTGCCGGCACCGAGAATACGCCCGGCATAGCCGGGCTCGGGACGGCGGCCGAACTCGCATTGAAATTCATGGACGACGAGACCACACGGGTAAAGTCGCTCCGCGATCGTCTGGAGGGCGGGATCCTCCAGCGCATCCCAGGCACCTGTGTCACTGGTGATCCCGTGCAACGGTTGCCCAACACCGCAAACATCTCCTTCGAACATGTCGACAGTGATGGAATTCCACTTCTCCTCAGCCGCATTGGCATCGCGTGTTCCTCTGGCTCGGCCTGCACCTCCGGCTCTCTGGAACCAAGCCATGTCCTAAGCGCGATGAAAACGCCGCACGCGGCAGTCCGCTTCTCCTTGGCGCGGGACAACAGCGAAGAGGATATCGACCGGGTGCTCGAGGTCATGCCGGCAATCGTGGGGAAGCTGCGCAGCTTTTTCGGTTCTGGGCCGGGTAATCCGGTCTATGCGTGAGCGGCAGAAGAACAGGCTACCGGTCATGACCCGTCATGTCTCTCTCAACGATACGACCTTGCGCGATGGCGAGCAGGCGCCGGGCGTCGCCTTTACCACGACGGAAAAGCTGGAGATCGCCGAGTCTCTTGCGGCGGCCGGCGTCACAGAGATCGAGATCGGCACGCCGGTCATGGGCGCCGACGAGATCGAAACAATTCGCGCCGTGGTCGCGCGGCGTCTCCCGGTTCGGCTCATGGCCTGGTGCCGGATGACGTCGCTGGATCTCGATGCAGCGATCGAGAGCGGCGTCCACGCCGTCAATCTATCGCTGCCAGGGTCGGACATCCAACTTGCCGCCAAGCTCGGCCTCGACAAGGCGGGGGCGCTCCAGGTCATCGATCATATGGTCAGGCGCGCCGCCGCCGCCGGCTTCTTTGTCGCGGTGGGCTGCGAGGATGCCTCGCGGGCCAATCGGGATCATCTCGCCCGCGTCATCGAGACGGCTGCACGCGCCGGCGCAAGCCGCGTCAGGCTAGCCGACACGGTCGGTGTTCTCGACCCCTTTTCGACCTTTGAACTTGTCGCCCAGCTCGTGGCGCGGTCTCCAATCGACCTTGAATTTCATGCGCACAACGATCTCGGACTTGCTGGCGCCAACACGTTAGCCGCGATCCGCGCGGGCGCGCGCCATGCCTCCGTCACCGTCCTGGGGCTCGGCGAGCGTGCGGGCAATGCCGCGCTGGAAGAGGTGGCCGCCGCGATGGCGGTCTTCGGCGGCGCAGATACCGGCATCGAGCTGACCGCATTGCCCGGCCTCGCCGCCGAGGTGGCCTGGGCCGCCCGCCGGCAGACCGCGGCCACTAAGCCGGTCGTCGGCGCCGATGTTTTCACCCACGAATCCGGCATTCACGTCGCAGGGCTGCTGAAGGACTCGCGTACTTATCAGGGGCTTGATCCGGCTCTCGTGGGCCGCTGCCGGCGGATCGTCATCGGCAAGCATTCCGGCGCCACTGCGATTGCCCATGTGCTGAGCGAAAGCGGTCGCGATCTCGACCCGGATCTGGCAGCCGCGATGGTGGCCCGCGTCCGGCGCGAGGCGGCCGAGACCAAATCAACGGTCACTGCAACTCAACTGGTCGAGCTCTACGATAAAATGTGCAGCGAGGCGTCCCTCTTCGAGCTGTGCGGGTCCAGGTCGGCCGCGCGCGCGCGTGCAGAGGCCACAGTTTTGCGACCAGGGAGAATGCAATGAATTGTTCCGCTGACAGCCGCCCCATCGATGTCACAGACATCCTCGCACGACTGAAGCGCCTGTCGGCCGCGGAGGAGTTCTTCTCAGTCCTTGGCGTCTCCTATGACCCGAAGGTGCTGAATGTCTCGCGGCTCCATATAATGAAACGCGTGGGCCAATACCTTGCCGACGAAGATTTCTCCGGTCTGCCCGACCAGGTGATTGCCGCGAGGGTGCGCGCGACGCTCGAACGCGCTTACGAGGACTTTGCGATTTCCTCGCCGCTCACGCATCGGGTCTTCAAGGTGCTCAAAGACCACGATCCGAACAAACCTGCCGCGCCGAGTCACACCTTTGTCCCGTTCGACTCGGTACTGAAGCGGTTCGGACGGGAATGAGCGGCGACAAGGGTTGCGACGCGACAATGTCGAGCAGCCGACAAATCCGGTCATCACCACAGCGCCGTCAGAAGCAACCAGCCGAAGTTGTAGGAAAGGGGCAGCGCAAGAGACTTGGCACGAATTATGCGGATCAAGGAGATAACCGCAATGCCCGCACCCGGACAGGAGCCTAGAGAAACCGCCAATGCACATCGTAATCTGCATCAAGCAGGTGCCGGACTCGGCACAGATAAGGGTCCATCCGGTGACGAACACAATCATGCGCCAGGGTGTTCCGACCATCATCAACCCTTACGACCTGTTCGCCCTCGAAGAAGCGCTCAGACTGCGCGATGCCTATGGCGGCGAAGTCACTGTGCTCACCATGGGTCCGCCCATGGCAGAGGACGCGCTGCGCAAGGCGCTCGGCTACGGCGCCGACCGAGCGGTGCTCTTGACCGACCGCTATTTTGCCGGCTCCGACACGCTGGCGACCTCGTTCGCCCTTTCCCAGGCAATCGCGAAGGTCGGCGAGACGTTCGGCACGCCAGACCTCGTCTTCACCGGCAAGCAGACGATCGATGGCGACACCGCCCAGGTCGGGCCCGGCATCGCCAAGCGCCTCGGACTCCTGCAACTGACCTATGTCGCGAAGATCCCCTCTATTGACCTTGCTGCAGGCGAGATCAAGGTCGAGCGCCGCTCCGAAGGTGGCACACAGATGCTGAAGAGCAGGCTGCCTTGCCTCATCACCATGCTGGAAGGCACAAACGAGATCCGCCGGGGCTCGATCCAGGACGCCTTGTGCGCCGCGCGCAGCCAGGTCTTGAAATGGAGCGCGGCCGACGCCGGCATCGAGGATCTCACCAAATGCGGCCTGCGCGGCTCACCGACGGTCGTCAAGCGTGTTTTCGCCCCTGCTGCGCGAGCGGAAAAGGCGGCACTAATCGACACCGCCGAGAAGGCCTTGCGCGATGTCGCTGACGAACTCATCACCGCAATCTTCACTCGCCAGCCGGCGCTGGAACATGAGCTCGCCTTCAACGGCGGCGCGTGACGGCAAGGAGTAAAACGATGTCGACCGCGAACCGAGAAACCCCTCGCCCTGCCGCCGGCCGCGCCGGCATAAAGAAGGAGCTGCCCGCCCATTTCAAGGACTACCGGCACGTTTGGGTTTTCATCGAGCTCGAACGCGGCCAGGTCCATCCCGTATCATTCGAACTGCTCGGCGAAGGCCGCAAATTAGCAGACAAGCTTGAGGTCCAGCTTGCAGGCGTCGTGCTCGGACCGCCGGGAGAGGCCATCGGGAACGCCGTTGCCGAAGCATTCGCCTATGGTGCTGACCTTGTCTACATCGCCGAGGCGCCCCTGCTCGCCGACTATCGGAACGAGCCTTTCACCAAGGCGATGACGGATCTGGTCGATACCCACAAACCCGAAATCCTTCTTCTCGGTGCCACCACACTCGGCAGGGATCTTGCCGGCTCCGTGGCGACGACCTTGCAGACAGGGCTCACGGCCGACTGCACCGAACTCGATGTGGATACCGACAGTTCGCTCGCCGCCACGCGTCCGACTTTCGGCGGTTCCTTGTTGTGCACGATCTATACGCTCAATTTCCGCCCTCAGATGGCGACAGTGCGGCCAAGGGTCATGCCCATGCCGCAGCGGACGGATAAACCGGTCGGGCGTGTCATCCGGCACAAGCTCTCGCTTGCCGAGGACGAGATCGCTACCAAAGTCCTCGGCTTCCTGCCGGACAATCAGTCGGAAAAGGCAAACCTTGCCTATGCCGACGTCGTGGTTGCGGGAGGCCTTGGTCTTGGCGCGGCGGAGAACCTGCAGCTTGTGAAGAACCTCGCGCGAGCAATCGGCGCCGAGCATGGCTGTTCGCGCCCGTTGGTCCAGAAGAGCTGGATGCCAGCTGATCGGCAGATCGGCCAAACTGGCAAGACCATCCGGCCGAAGCTTTACATAGCGGCCGGGATTTCCGGCGCCGTCCAGCATCGGGTTGGCGTCGAGGGGGCGGATCTCATCGTGGCCATCAATACCGACCCGAACGCGCCGATTTTCGATTTCGCTCACCTCGGAATCGTCACCGACGCGATCCGCTTCCTGCCCGCACTGACGGAAGCCTTCACCCGGCGGCTGTCGCCCCACAGTCGCGATAAGCTTGCGAGCTAAGGGACGGACATGATCGAGGAAAACTTCGACGCCATTGTTGTTGGGGCAGGCATGTCCGGAAACGCAGCTGCTTACACCATGGCCAGCCATGGCCTAAAGGTGCTGCAGTTGGAGCGCGGTGAATATCCGGGCTCCAAGAATGTCCAAGGTGCCATCATGTACGCGAACATGCTGGAGAAGATCATCCCGGATTTCAGGGACGATGCGCCTCTCGAGCGGCATTTGGTTGAACAGCGGCTTTGGGTGATGGACGACACATCCCATACCGGGATTCACTATCGGTCGGACGACTTCAATGAGGCCAAGCCCAACCGATACACAATCATCCGTGCCCAGTTCGACAAATGGTTTTCGCGTAAGGTGCGCGAGGCCGGCGCGACGGTTCTGTGCGAGACGACCGTGACGGAGCTCATCCGTGACGCGAAGGACAGGGTGATTGGCGTGCGCACAGACCGGGCCGGCGGAGCCATCTACGCGGACGTGGTCGTTCTCGCAGAAGGTGTCTGCGGACTGCTTGGCACGCGAGCCGGCCTGCGGCAGATGCCGAAGCCACAAACCGTGGCGCTCGCCGTTAAGGAAATGCATTTCCTGCCCGAAGAGGTCATTGAGCAGCGGTTCGGCGTCAAGGGCGATGAAGGCTGCGTGATCGAGGCGGTGGGCACGACCTCCCGCAGCATGGCCGGGCTCGGCTTCCTCTACACCAACAAGGAGTCGATCTCACTGGGCATTGGCTGCCTCGTCTCCGATTTCGCCGCGATGGTCGAGAGCCCCTACGTTCTCCTCGACGCCTTAAAGAGCCATCCTTCGATCCGGCCGCTGATCGCCGGCTCGGAAGTGAAAGAATATTCCGCACACCTCATTCCCGAAGGCGGCTACAAGGCTATTCCGCAGCTCTTTGGCGATGGTTGGGTCGTGGTCGGCGATGCCGCGCAACTGAACAACGCCATTCACCGCGAGGGTTCGAACCTCGCCATGACCTCCGGCCGCATCGCGGCTGAGGCAATCATCGAGGTCAACAGCCGCAACGCTCCTATGACCAAACGAAATCTCGCTCTTTACAAAGCCATGCTGGACAAGTCCTTCGTGGTCAAGGACCTAAAGAAATACAAAGATATGCCGGCCTTGCTCCACACCAATTCCGGCAATTACTTCACAACTTATCCGCGGTTGATGTCGCAAGCCGCGCAGAACTTCATGCGTGTCGACGGCACGCCGAAGATCGAGAAGGAAAAGGCGACCACGGCGGCCTTCATCAAGGCGCGCTCGCGTTGGGGGCTGCTCAGCGACGCGGTCCGCCTTGCATTGGCGTGGCGCTGAAGGGAGACGAAATGACGATCGCAGTGACAAAGTCACGTGTCGAGGACAAGCTTTACCAGAACCGCTACTTGGTGGATTCCGGCCGCCCGCATATCAAAGTGCGACCGCACGAGAGGCCAAGCGCGAACTTGCTCGCGCTTACCCACGTCTGCCCGGCGAAATGTTATGAGTTGAACGACAAAGGTCAAGTGGAGATCACTGCTGACGGCTGCATGGAGTGCGGCACCTGCCGGATTTTGTGTGAGACCAGTGGCGAGATCGAGTGGAACTATCCACGCGGCGGTTTCGGAGTCCTCTTCAAATTCGGATGACCGACGCACGCACGTATTAAGAGGGTTGATCTTGATACAGTTTAGGTCTCGCCCAACGCCAAGTCTATCTTCGTTGCTTCGATCGTCGCTTTGACGAAGAGAAGCTCGTGAATACTGTGCTTTCAGAATTCAGATAAAAAAGGAGGAGCACTCTGGACCACAACCCCTGAGGTGTTTCCATGACCCACGGACCGCAAGATCGGGTCGACGAGGTTGGACCTCGGGAGACCCGCCCTGAACCGCCCATCAAAAGCATGCCCCAATCAGATATCGCGCTCAGAGGACTCTACGAGATATCGAAGGTGCTGACCGCCCCCAGCGAGCTGGAGATTACGCTCGCCAATGTCGTGAACGTCCTGCCTTCATTTCTGCAGATGCGTCACGGAGCAATCGTCGTCCTGGACGCTGAAGGAGAGCTGGAGATTGCCGCGACTGCCGGCAATACCCACGTACGTCAATCAGGCACTCGCCGCGTCATACCACAGGCCGTAACAGATCAAATCGTCGCTACGGGGACGCCGCTCTTCATACCGGACGTGCGCGAGTCCCAACTATTTCAGGCTGACCTTCAAACGTCTTCGAGCATCGGAACCATCCCAATTGCCTTTATCGGTATCCCGCTAAAGGCTGATCATGATATCCTTGGGACATTGTCGATCGACCGCGCCGGAGACGGCGCCACCGACTTTCGCGACGACGAGGACATTTATTTCCTGACGATGGTCGCCAACCTTGTCGGCCGGACCATCCGCCTCCATCGCGCCCTGAGTACAGATCGTCAGCGGTGTGGCCATGAGCAATCGGGACCGGAGAAATCGCCCAACGAGGGGAGGACCTACGGCCCTGCCCGGCATGCGGATGCCAAAATCGACGGGATCATCGGGGAAAGCCCCGCACTCAAGCAGGTGCTCGAAACCGTCTCGGTCGTAGCAGGGACCAATTCCACCGTGCTTCTGCGGGGTGAAAGCGGCACCGGCAAGGAATTCTTTGCGCAGGCCATCCATAAGCTCTCACGTCGGAGGAAGAAGTCTTTCGTCAAATTGAACTGCGCCGCACTGTCTGAAAGCGTTCTGGAGTCAGAACTGTTTGGGCATGAGAAGGGCGCTTTCACGGGTGCTATCTCCCAGCGCGCCGGTCGTTTTGAATTGGCAAATGAGGGAACGCTGCTACTTGATGAAATCGGCGAGATTTCGCCGGCCTTTCAAGCCAAGCTGTTGCGTGTCTTGCAGGAAGGCGAGTTGGAGCGAGTCGGCGGCACCAAAACGCTACAGGTCGACGTGCGCCTCATATGCGCCACCAACAAGGACCTCGAGACGGCCGTCATAAAAGGGGAGTTCAGGGCCGACCTTTATTACCGCATCAATGTCGTGCCAATTATCCTGCCGCCGCTCAGAGAGCGACCCGGCGATATTCCACGCCTTGCGAACGCCTTCCTCAACCGGTTCAACAAGGAGAACGATCGCGCACTCGCCTTCGCGGCGCCGGCGCTTGACCTGATCTCGCAATGTTACTTCCCTGGTAACGTCCGCGAGCTGGAGAACTGCGTCCAAAGGACGGCCACACTTGCGCGCTCAAGGACGATCACTCCATCCGATTTCGCCTGTGAGAAGGGCCAGTGCCTTTCCTGGCTCCTCTGGAAGCGAGCCGACCGCTCGAATGGCGGCAATGCCATCGACGATCTCGCACGGGTCAACGCAGTGCCGGTCGGATTGCGGCTGCCGGCCAGTTGCATCGGTGCCTCCGCAGGCAAGATATCTCCCCTTACGGCCGGCGATCCGAACGATCCCGCTTGTCCCCCGCGTCTGGCGGAACGCGACCGGGTGATCGACGCGATGGACAAGGCCGGTTGGGTTCAGGCCAGGGCGGCTCGTATCCTCGGCCTCACGCCGCGGCAAGTCGGCTACGCCCTGCGCCGGCATGGTATCGTGGTGAAGAAATTCTAGACGTCGTGATGACGTCAAGCGTAAGCAGCCCGGAGTGGTCTCGCTCACACTCTGCGCGCCCGAGGCTGCTAGCCTCGCGACCCTATTTGCTTGTCCACTGTCGTAAGCCCGACAAAGGTGTGTCGGAGCAATCCGAAGGAATCTGACACAACAAGCCTATTCGTGAACCGAAACAGCTCTTTGAGCTGGCATAGCTCTTGCGCTTTGAACTGCGACATCACGCAGCAACGGAGCCGTTCATGTCCGCACCGGCAATTTCGCTTGAGAGCCTCAGCACGACATTCGGTGACCAGTTGCTTGGCACCATGAAACCCGGTGGCTGCGCGTCTTCGTCCTGCGGCTCGTCGACAAAGCCCGACGACACGGATCCGGCTGTCTGGGAGAAGATCAAGGATCACCCCTGCTTTTCAGAAGAGGCGCATCACTATTTCGCGCGCATGCACGTCGCGGTCGCGCCGGGCTGCAACATCCAGTGCAACTACTGCAATCGCAAATATGACTGCGCTAACGAAAGCCGGCCTGGGGTGGCCTCTGAAAAGCTGACGCCCGACCAGGCGCTACGCAAGGTGATCGCGGTCGCCAGCGAGGTGCCGCAGCTTTCCGTGCTCGGCATCGCCGGACCGGGCGATGCCTGTTACGACTGGAAGAAGACGAAGGCAACCTTCGCGCGGGTTGCCAGGGAAATCCCAGACATCAAGTTTTGCATCTCCACGAATGGGCTGGCGCTGCCGGACCGTGTCGATGAGCTTGCTGACATGAATGTCGATCACGTTACGATCACCATCAACATGGTCGACCCTGAGGTCGGAGCAAAGATCTATCCTTGGATCTTTCATGACCATCGCCGCTACGTCGGCATCCACGCCGCCCGGATCCTGCACGAGCGGCAGATGTTGGGCCTGGAGATGCTGACCGCGCGCGGCATCCTCACCAAAATCAATTCGGTGATGATTCCTGGCGTGAACGATGAGCATCTGATCGAGGTGAATAGATGCGTCAAGGAGCGAGGCGCGTTCCTGCACAACCTCATGCCGCTGATTTCGGACCCGGCGCACGGCACGAACTACGGACTGAGCGGGCAGCGCGGCCCAAACGCAAAGGAGCTGAAGGCTCTTCAGGATCGTCTCGAAGGCGGCGCCCAGTTGATGCGCCACTGCCGGCAGTGCCGGGCAGATGCCGTCGGCATGCTTGGCGAGGATCGTGGCCAGGAATTCACGGCCGACCGGATTCCCGGCGAGGTCACCTACGATGCCAGCAAGCGTAACGCCTATCGGGAGCTGGTCGCGCAGGAGCGCCGTGATCACGTGGCGGCCAGAAGTGAAGCGATCGGATTGGTCAAGGCAGCGAGGCCCGGCAAATCCGTCCTCTTCGCGGTGGCGACCAAGGGCGGCGGCCGCGTCAACGAACATTTCGGACATGCGAAGGAATTCCAGGTTTACGAAGCCTCGCCGAGAGGCATCAGCTTTGTCGGGCATCGCAAGGTCGAGCAGTATTGTCTCGGCGGCTGGAGCGCAGAGGCCACCCTCGATGGCGTCATCGCAGCGCTGGAAGGCATAGATATCGTGCTGTGCGCCAAGATTGGAAATTGCCCGCAGGATCAGCTCGCGGAGGCTGGAATACAAGCGACCGATGCTTATGCCCATGACTATATCGAGACCGCAATCAGTGCGATTTGCGCCGCCGCATTTGGAACTCCCGCACTCGCGGCGACGGCCTGAGCTGTCTCATTCATTCGGACCAGGAGTTAAAATGGCTTTCAAGATCATCGCATCCCAATGCACCCAATGCGGCGCCTGCGAATTCGAATGTCCTTCCGGCGCGATCAAGTTCAAAGGCGAGAGCTACGTGATCGAGTCACAGAAGTGCACCGAATGCGAGGGGGTCTTCGATGCGCAGCAATGTGCCTCGGTATGCCCGGTGCCGAAGACCTGCGTTCCTGCGTGACCACATGGGCTGCCGACATGGTTGGGGCTGCCTACGCAGGACGCCTGGAACGCCTTGTTCACAATCTGCAGCCCCACGAGAAATCAGGGAACGGACATGTCGCTCGGACGCGAAAAGGAGATCGAAATCCGCAGGCCGCCACGCTTCATGCCGGGAGAGCGGGTACGTGCTACTCGCCACATAAAGAATGACGGCACCTATCCTGGCAGGGAGATCGGCGAAAATCTCGTGCGGAAGGGCGACGAGGGATATGTGCGCGACATCGGCACCTTTCTCCAGCAGTTCTTCATCTATGCGGTCGAGTGGATCGACCGTGGCACCGTCGTCGGCATGCGAGCGCGTGAACTGATGAGCCTCGACAAAGCCGAGGCGTCCTGCAGTGCTGAAAGCAATTCCAATGAAGGGACGGGCAGATGAAAGTCATGATCCGCAGGACCGATGCTGGCTTGTCGGCGTATGTTCCCAAAAAAGACCTCGAAGAGCCGATCATCAAGCTCGAGAAGGAAGAGTTGTGGGGCGGAACTATCACGCTCAGGAACGGGTGGCGGCTCCTCCTACCCGATCTTCCACGGGATACGCGTCTGCCGATCACTGTCGAGGCAAGGAAGGTTTCCGAAGAGGACTGATGCTGCCCCTAGGTGCGTCGCGAGGAAACGAGCATGAACACGATCCTGACATCGGACCACCTCGTCATCGTGCGGGACAGTTTTGCCGATAAGCTGCTTGACTTGGCGAAGGAAGCGCTCGCCGCCGATGAGGTGATCCCCTATCTCGGTCCGGGTCTTCTTGGGTTGAACTGTGCGGAACCGCCTGTGCCGCATACTCCGGAGGTCGTTGCCGCGGCGCTCAATGCACGGGCGCCCGCCCCTTCTAGGATCCGCACCAATATGTGGTCGGTTGCGCAGTTCATCGAACAGCGCCGGCATCGCCGGACGCTTCAAGCTTGGATGACCGAGATATTCGCATCGCCGGTGAGGCCAACCCTCCTCCACGCCTGGCTCGCAAGGCTGCCGCTCTCCCTCATCATCGACAGCTGGTATGACAGCGCGATGCGCACGGCTCTGGTAGAGACCGGCCGAACGGACGTCGTTGAGATACAAGGCGTCACGCGGGCGAACGAAATCGGCAACATTTGGACGAAAACCTACGATTTGTCCGGGAGGGAGCTCGACGCTCGATCGGGGGCAAAGACGGTCCTCTATGCACCTCACGGGAGTAGTAGGCCCTCGCAAAACTTTCTCGTCGCAGATTCCGACTATGTCGAAGTCCTGACCGAAATTGATATCCAGACACCGATCCCAGACGTGGTGAAGGAACGGCGCATCACCCGTGGATTTTTCTTCGTTGGCTGCCGCTTCAACGATCAGATGCTGCGCACCTACGCCAGACAGATCATGAAGCGCTCCTGCGGTCCCTACTGCACTGTAATGGACGCGGAAACCCTGACCAGAAACGAAGCGCGTTTCCTTGCGGCGAGCGGAATCACGGTGATCGACATGCCACTTAGTCAAGCGGCGGCTCGGCTTCTGGGAACGGGCAAGGCTGCAGGTTGTGGACAGGATTAAAATGGCGTCGCCTTTGATGATGCGTCCTTCGGCTTTCCTCGAAGGCGCAAAATGCAGTCGGGAATACACCCGTGAACAGTGATGCTGTCGGCAGCGCAACGAACGCTCTGAAGTCGTTGACCCATGTTGAAGCGGCCCGCTGGGGCCGGGATTTGAGTACGCTGTTGCGCATAACGCGTATGAATTTTCGGCATCCCTGGCAGGTCGCCTTCGCTATGGGCTCGACGATCATGGCGGCAATCCTCCAGTTGCTCATTCCCCAGCTTCTCGGCCGGGCTGTCGACCAGGCCCAGACAGCCATCGGGGGCGGTGTCGTCGGGAGCGCGGCAGGACAAGCGCTCTGGACCCCGGCTCTCCTGCTGCTCGCCGTCAGCGCGCTACGCGGCCTTTTCACGATGGCGCAGAACTATTTTGCCGAAGCCGTCGGGCATCATGTCGCGTACGAACTGCGGCTCGCCTACTACGACAAGATCCAGCGTCTCAGCTTTTCCTTTCACGACCGGGTCCATTCAGGCGATCTGATCACCATCGGAATGCTCGATCTCCAAGGCGTGCGGATGTATTTTTCCACCGCGCTCGTTCGCGTGGTCCTGCTCACCATGCTGATCGGGATCGGCGCCTACATGATGATCTCGACCGATCCCATGCTCGGCCTGGTCGCGCTGAGCTTCGTGCCTTTTGTCGCCTGGCGCTCATCGACCACACAGCTTAGGCTGCGCGCCACCTGGCTCGACCTCTATGAGCGCCTTTCGGTACTAAGCCGCGTGATGAAGGAGAATCTCGCAGGCATCCGCGTGGTCCGCGCTTTTGCGGCTCAATCCTATGAGATGCTGAAGTTCGACCGCGCTTCCAAGACCGCGCTCGGCCTCGCCAAGGATCTCGTTGACATCTACGTACCCAGCACGTCGGCGATGACCTTGTCCTTCTTTTTCGCAATGGGATTGGTGCTTTGGATCGGTGGCAACAAGCTCGTCGCTGGCGAGATCAGCGTCGGAACGATGGCGACCTTCCTGACCTTCATGACCATCCTGCAAATGCCAGTCCGCCAGATCGGCCTGATGGTCAATGCCTTTGCCCGCGCTTCCAGCTGCGGTTCGCGGCTTTTCGGTCTCCTCGATCAGGAGATCACGATCAGGGATGCTCTCGAGGCCAGACCGCTTGAGATAAGCGTCGGCACTCTGCGCTTCCACAATGTCTCATTTGCGTACCCCAATGTCGAAAACCGCGCCATTCTGAAGAACCTCAGCTTTGAGGCCCGGAGAGGCGAGACGATCGCGATCGTCGGTCCGCAGGGTTCCGGCAAATCGACGATGGCTCATCTGATCCCCCGCTTTTACGACGTGACCGGTGGCGCCATCACGTTGGACGGCCAGGATATACGCAAGGTCACGCTCGAGAGCCTTCGCAAGGCGGTTGCCGTTGTACAGCAGGATGCGTTCCTATTCACCACCACGATCGAGAACAACATCGCTTATGGCGACCCCTGGGCGAAGAGACAGCGAATTGAACACGCTGGCGAATTCGCCCAGCTCCACGACTACATTCTAGGGCTCCCAGCAGGGTATGAGACGGTCGTGGGAGAACGCGGCGTCTCTCTGTCTGGCGGCCAGCGCCAGCGTCTCACGATTGCTCGCACCATGATGCTGCGCCCCTCTGTCGTCGTTTTCGACGACTCGATGGCCGCGATCGATGCCGGCACCGAGCAGCGCATTCGCGCGGCGACGCGGCGCTTCGCCAAGGATCGGGTGACGATCATCATCGCGCACCGGCTGAGTGCGCTTATGCATGCCGATCAGATCCTTTTTGTCGATAACGGCGAAATCGTAGAACGCGGCAAGCATGAAGAGCTTCTGGCGAAGCGGGGACGCTACAAAGCCCTTTACGATCTCCAGACGCGCCCAGGTGATATCATATGACCCAGTATGGGGGCGCCCGCTGATGGACCAAGGCCCCGGCGAACTCGAAGCCGAACGTGACGACGGCAGACGCCCTCCGCGCGCGGTCGTCGGCTCGCACCGGATCGAGGAGGAGATGTTCGGCCGGGCTTTCGACAAGAGCATCCTCCGCCGGATCTGGGGCTTCGTCCATCCCTATCGGGCAAAGGTAGTTGTCACGATTGTCGCGATGCTGATCTTCACCGGGACGCAGCTTCTCATCCCCTTGATCATCCGCTACGCGATCGACAACGGCATGAACCCGGCAGGGAGCGATCGCTCAGCCCAGCTTGCGGCCGTCGGCGCGTTCCTTTCGGCGATTTTGGTCAATTTCGCCGCCGGTTACATGCAGGAAACCTTGGATGGGAAAATTGCCGAAACTGTTCTGTTCGACATCCGCCGCGCCATGTTTGGCCATCTGCAAAAGGTTTCGCTCTCTTTCATGGACAAGACTGAGGTCGGACGCCTGATGTCGCGCCTGCAAGGCGACGTTAACTCCATACAGGAGTTCCTGGAAACCTCGGTATATTCCCTAGGCGATGTTGCACTTCTCTTCGGCATCGTATTCGTAATGCTGTGGCTCGACTTTCGCCTCGGCCTCCTGACGCTGTCGGTTCTGCCGATCCTGGTGATCGTCCGCATTGTCTGGCTGCCGCGCGCCCGCGACGCCTTCATGGCTGCACACGAAACCAATTCCGTCGTCAATGGCGCGCTGGCCGAAGCCATTCACGGCGTGCGGACCATACAGTCGATGGATCGCCAGCAGGTGAATTTCATTCTTTTTGACGACCGGGCCCATGCCAACCTCAGGACCCAATTGATCGCTGCCAGATATGCACTGGTCATGGTGCCTATCGTCGATGGCCTCACCGGCCTCGCCTTGGCCGCCGTTATTGTGGTCGGCGGCTCGATGGTCGTGAATAGCCGTGTAGATGTGGGCGTGTTGGTAGCCTACCTGTTTTACATCCAGCGCTTCTTTGACCCGATCCGCTCACTCACCCTGCAATATTCGATCATGCAGCGCGCCATGGCCTCAGGCAAGCGCCTGACCGATGTGCTCGACGTCAAGATCGATGTTCAGGACAAACCCAATGCCGAGGTGCTTTCGCCCGAAATGGACGGCTCGGTCGAGTTTAGGGACGTCACCTTCGGCTACGATCCGGACCGTTCGGTTCTGAAAAATGTCTCCTTCAGGGTCAACCCCGGCGAGACGGTCGCACTGGTCGGACCGAGCGGTTCTGGCAAATCGAGTGCGATGGCCCTGATCCACCGCTTCTATGATGTTCAGCAGGGTCAGGTGCTGGTCGGCGGGCATGATGTGCGCGACCTCACCCAGGAATCGCTCGGCCGCCAGGTCGCCATGGTGCTGCAGGAGCCATTCCTGTTCACCGGGACGGTCTTCGAGAACATTCGATACCAGAAGACGGAAGCCACGCGCGACAAGGTGGTCGAGGCGGCGAAGGCGGTCGGCGCGCATGACTTCATCATGAGCCTCGCCGATGGGTATGAGACCCAACTTGGCGAACGCGGCGACAACTTATCTCTCGGCCAGCGCCAGCTTATCAGTTTCGCCCGCGCCCTCGTCGCTGACGCCAAGATCCTCGTGCTCGACGAAGCGACCGCCAACATCGACAGCTACACGGAATTGCAGATTCAGAAGGCTCTGATCAAGCTGCTTGAAGGGCGGACTGGCCTCGTCATCGCCCACCGTCTCGCCACGATCCGTGGGGCCGACCGCATCATCGTGCTTCAGAATGGCCAAGTTGTTGCGACTGGCAACCACGATGAGCTAATAGCTATGGGCGGCCTGTATTCCAAACTCTACTATCTCAACCACGCCTCCTTCGACGACATTCCCGAACACGAGACCACCGCCCAAGCTGGCTCCCAGACCTGAGTTTTTGGCGGCCTTGTGGTAGTGGCGTTGACTTTCGGGCGTGTCGACGGACCACTCAGGCACCGCAGAGGGCCAGCAGGCAGCATTCAAGGACAAGCACTCCTCGCAGTTCGTGAAGACCGGCTGCGAACGATTTCCTCCAGCATCGTATCCCGACCGCGGTGCACCCCCATCATCGGGCGATCTCGCTTCCGTTGGTGGCTGCGCGCAGCAAAGCCGCTCGCGAGCGCGCCCTCAACAGCGCCGTAGCGAGTGGCGGCTTTGCTACCGCCGGGCCGCTGATGAAGCTGGATTAATGGGCGCCGCACCGACGCCGCCCCGGGCGAGAAGAACCTCCTGCGGCTGGCTATGGGCAACGACTAGCGCCAGCGCGACGAGCAGACGCGTGCCGGCATCGTGACGCGCTCGGCTACCCTCTCCTTAGGATCGTGCATGTTCACACGATGGTCCGCCAGCCAACGCACAAAGCTGGTATTCTGTGCCGCCTGCTCGTCGTCAGTTTGGCCTCCTCCCGATTGCCCGCCCCACCACGTGCACGCTCGATCACGTGAGTGTGAGGAGCGCTGCACAAGGATTTAACCTCAGACCGCGAATTTCATGGTCAGCCAAGTCGAGCCATGATTTCGGATTGAATGGTCTTCGCGGTGTAAAGGGAAGCATCTAGCGGCAGATTTCCAAATGCCATTTGACAAAGCAGGTAGTTGGCACCTGCCTCTTCCAACTGATATAGCAGAGCTTTTCGCACAGACTCTGCTGATCCTACCACGCACAATTCACTCTCGACTGCCGCATCGAAGGTCAGCGGCAAGTTTGGTGGAGTGGGGATAGCGTTAAGCTCGTAAAGGAATTGGAAGCTCTTGAGCCAGCGTGCGTAAGCAGGTGCCGCGAGCGAATAGGCATGTGTGTCACAACGCCCAATCACGACCATGCGGAGCAATCCGACAAATCTCCCTTGATCCCCCCCGCCTGCGTTGTCCTCTCGATAGGCGCGGAACGCATCAGTAGTTTTGCGAACAGAAGAGGAAGGTCCTACACACGCGATATTTGTTCCATTCGCAGCGGCCCAAGCTGCGGACTCGGGTCGATTGGCAGCGACCCATGTGGGCGGATGTGGACGCTGATGAGGTCTTAGCGTCAAAGGAACGTCATTGAGATCAAAATGGCGGCCTTGATAGCATAGCGTGCCGACCTCCCTCGAATTAGCAAGTATTTGCATAAGAATTTCGCTGGCTTCGGCATAACGGCCCGGCACCGCGTCCGCACCAATCCCGAAGTAGCCCAATTCGGTCGGGAGAGCACCGCGCCCTATGCCCAGTTCGAGCCTGCCACCGCTCAACTGGTCCAGCATACAGATCTCTTCGAACGCACGCAGCGGATGATAAAGCGCAAGCAGCATCACCAAGGGTCCGAGACGCAAGCGCCGGGTGCGCTGGGCGACGCTCGATAAGAACAGATTCGGCGATGGACCTCTCCCATGGGGAGTACAGTGGTGTTCTGCGAGATGATAGGCATAGAACCCTAGCTGATCGCACGCCTCTGCTAATATCAGGCGATCTTCGTATTGCCGACCGATGTCGCGGCCATCCTCGTCCAGATGATCGAAGATGCCGAACGCTAGGTTTGAAGGAAAGACGTTTGTCACTCGATAAGTCCCCGATTTTAAAAGCAGGCTGTTCTCTTGCTGGGATGACCAAGCAAGTCGGAAGAGATGTGTGTGATCGCCGATTAGCGTCAGCGTAACGAAGAAGCAGAGCCTGACGCTTCCCTGCCCTTGGAGCTTGGCACCGTTAAGCTTCCAGCAATGTCGCCAGCGGCAGCAAGAAATTCATCCATCTGCTCTTTTGTGCCGATGCTGACGCGGATACAGTGTTCCAAGCCTTTGTCCGGAAAAAACGCGACAAGTATCTTTTGCCTCTCCAATGCGGCTTGCCACCATGAGCCGTCCTGTCCCGCGGGCACACGGGCCAGCAAGAAATTTGCGCGGGAGGGTGTTACGGAAAATCCGAGTTGCGATAGTGCAAGTGTCACTCGCTCTCGTTCATCCTTGATGTGCTTGTGGTTGTCTGCGTAGGCGCCGCGATGCGCAAGCACGCTGATACCAACGGCATGCCCGACCACGTTCATGTTGAAGACGTTCTGGATGTTTCGCAGCCTTCCAATAATTTCAGGGTGACCGAAACCGAAACCGACGCGAATGCCGGCGGCGGCATAGCTTTTCGAGAATGACCTCAAGATCAGAAGGTTCGAATACCGGTTGATGAGGCGCAGTCCGTGATCGGGTGCAAAGTCGACGTAGGCCTCATCAAGCACAATCAAGCGGTCCGATTGTGCTACGAGGCGTTCGATATCGCTTATCGGGAGGAATGTTCCGGTCGGATTGTTTGGATTGGCCAACATAATAAACTTGGCGTCTTTTGCCGGACCGGAAAGCAATTGCTCCATTGGCAGGGAATGAGCTTGACATCCGATTTCGAGGAACTCAGCGCCCTGAAGCATGGCAAGTTTGCGGTTGAACGAAAACCCTGGCGACATCATCGCAGCCTTGTCGCCGGGTGCGAGGAAAGCTCTGTAGATCAGTCCGAGCAGTTCAGACGACCCGTTGCCAGCGATGACCTGATCCCTGGAAACGCCATAGGTGCTGGACGCTGCTTCCCTCAATCTGAAGTTATCGTCATCCGGATATAGATACTGGCGCTTGAGGGCCGCCACTGCACTTTGCATTATGATTGGCGGCAGCGGAAACGGGTTCTCATTCGTATTCAACTTGATAAAATTTGCGTCCGGCGCTGGTCCGTTGGACGGAAGAGCATCCAACTGTCGTGTCACTTGCGAAAGAGCCGAAAGCACAGTTTGCAGTTTTGCATCGGACATATTTAACTCCGTTTCAGTCACACAGGGGGCATCCGTATGAGCTCGCAACGAGAGCAACATGGCGGACGGGATTGACGATGGCAGGGTTGCCTTTCACACAATGGTCGCAGCGCCGGCTGACATGGGAATTCAGCCAGGCTGTCCTCGGTCGAATCGAGTTGACGCGGACGCGGATCTGCATCGCTGCGCGGCGCCAGGGCGCTAAGCGGCTCAGCTCATGCCCAGGGTCATGCTTTCAAAGACGCTTGATCTCGACGCCGTATTTCCTCAGCACGTAGCCAATCTGGCGCGGGGTCAGCCCAAGCAAGCGCGCTGCCTTTGCCTGCACCCAGCCACATCTTTCCATGGCAGCAATGACGCGCTCTATATCGGGCGCCCTCGCGCCAATTGGGTGGGTTGCGCCGGCAAGCGGGACTGTAGTCGCGGCCGAACTGGCGGCCTCGTCCGGGGGCGTGGCCAAATTCGCTGACTCCGGCAGGATCGGCGGTAGTTGCAGCGCGGCCTTGCCCGATCTGCACTTCCACAGCGCCTCGGCAAAGCATTGGCCTTGGGAGCAGGCAAAGTCGTTTCTCCCGATTGACAGTCCCTCGGCCAGGATCGCTGTCCGGTGCACGCAATTTTCAAGCTCGCGAATGTTGCCGGGAAACTCACATTTCATCAGCACTTCAATCGCACGCGGATCGAAGGTGAGCGTACAGCCGTTCTCGTCGTTGAACTTCTTGAGAAACTCAGCTGCGAGGAGCGGAATATCGCTGCGCCTTTGGCGCAATGCTGGTACCAGCAAGGGAACCACGTTGATGCGGTAGTATAGGTCGGCGCGGAACTCATTCCTTGCAACCGCCTCTTCCAGGTTCCTGTTCGTGGCGGCAATCACGCGAACATCGACCTTGATGGTCTGATTGCTGCCGACACGCTCAAACTCCTGCTCCTGCAGCACGCGCAGTAGCTTTGCCTGGAACGAGGCCGAGATCTCGCCAATCTCATCCAGAAACAACGTCCCCTTGTCAGCGAGCTCAAAGCGCCCCTTGCGGGAATTGAATGCGCTTGTGAAGGCACCCTTCTCATGACCGAACAATTCGGATTCCAGGACTGTCTCTGGGAGCGCTGCACAATTGAGTTTAACGAAGGGCCGCTTGGCGCGCGGCGACAACTCGTGAATTGCCTTGGCAGCCAGCTCCTTCCCGGTACCGGACTCACCTCGCAGCAGAACTGTGGTTTTTGCCTTGGCTACGACCGCGATCTTGTCCAGCAGGGCGCTTATCGCCGGACTGTCACCAATCATCCCCTCGACGTGAACCTTTTTGCGCCGGGGTGCAGGGTGCTTAACATCAGAAAATTTCGGTTGCAGCCGATGTTCCAGCTCCGGCGTTCGCTCGCGGTCGGCCGCGGAGAAGCGATGCAACTTGACTGTCTGTCCCACCATGTTGGCAATCATGGTAAGCAGCCGGACATCATCGTCGAGCCGATAGCTTGACCTGCTTTCCAAAACCCGGTCCAAAGTCAGCGCGCCTATGGCGTTCCCATCAACGCGAATGGGAACGCCGATGAACGACACGGTGTCGGAGGCCCCAAGCACCTCGATATCAGCGGCAGTGAAGGTCGGATGCATCGCTATGTCCTCGGCGACGAGCGGCGTGTCGGTCGTCACAATCTGATCGATGGCGTTGCGCGGCAGGCGCGACCGGGAGGGCTCATTGCCGTTCGTGCCGCAGCCGCTGGCCACTGTGATGTCCAGTCCGCCCTCGGCATCGCAGAGAGCGATGATGCCGTGCCGCATCTGCACGAACGAGTGCAGGAGATCGACTACCTTGGCCAACTTGAGTTCGAGCCGGGCGGCATCGGCGAGTACTTTCGATATTTCGAAGATGCCGGTTAGCGCGCGCTCGTGCAATGCCACATTCGCAGGATTCGTGTCGGACTTTGGACAACCCTTTATCGCATTCGGCAGCGATATGCCGCACTCGCGGGCATTCTGTTCTGACTTGCTAATGTTGTGGTGCATGTGATCCTCGATCTCGCGCCATCAAATCTAGGCTGGCGGCATGTGCGGCCGCGACGTCGCGGGCACGCGCGAAAATGCTCCGACGTGAACTCGTGCCGCCGCCGTGTGGTCGAGTGCAAAGCGGGTCTAGCCCTGACGCATCGCTTGGCTACTCCCTCTACGAAGCTTGGCCATGTTATTGGCTTGCCCCCGGGCAAACACACGTTGTTTTCAAAAGACTGGAGCGAGGCGGCATAGTCAATCGAGCTTTCTTTCATCTGTGAAAGGAAACCTCGCGGCCTATGATAGGATTCATCAGTTCTATCTTTGCGTTGAAGCAGAAATACCTGGGCCGGCCATGCGTTGCCCGAGCGGCTGACCGCGCGGAGTGTAAATGCGGGGCCGTGCCATTCACCAGCGCCCGCGAAGGAGGGGCGGGAGCGATAATAACCGCCAACGGCACTGGTCGGTTGCAGTAACCGCCATCTTTCTCGAGTTGACCAGGCGGCAGCGATGTCGCGTGTGAAGGCGCGAAGCTGGCGTCGAGTACGACTTCGTAGGCGGTGCTCGCAACTTCTGAATCGCATCGTCGTGGTCAGCACCATCACCAGCCTGGGGCCGAAATCGGCACACTCAATGAGCGTATCGAAAAGTCTGAACAGATTACGATGCGACCGCTTGGAAACGGCTGCCCCTGCTGCGGGCGTTGATTTGCAAAATGGGTCCAAAGGGCCGTCTGAATTTATTCTGTGCATTGCAGTGGCTGCATGGTCGCTGTCTAGAAACGAGCGCTTCCGAACAGGGGTAAGTTAGCCTGTCATCTGGACGGCCTTGAACAGGCGACCTATTGGTACGCGCTGGCGCCAACGATAGGGCCTGGTCCAAAGCCGGCTAACGATGAACCCACCACGCTCTGTGCAACAAAACCGCAAGCCAGAGGGACCGACCGGCAGCACTCTGCCAGAGACCATCAAGGGCGTGCCGGACCGCGGCCTATCCCGCTGGTCTGACACCGCATTCCTCCATTATTGGCGAGCCCACGTCAGTTCAGGTCATGCGGATTCATCTGGCATGGGTATTGCGGCGGCGTTGGTGCAGCGTTCGACCGGAGCGCCGCGATAGGGAGAAGCCCGGGAGAAGTCACGCCACCTCGATCCGGTCAGGGAGAGAGAAACAGTGTCAGCTGCACAAGTCCGCGGCGCGAGTCCCGCGCCCCGCAAACCCTTCTACACCAAGCTCTACGCCCAGGTGCTTGCCGCCATCGCGCTCGGCGTCGCAATTGGCTATTTTTATCCGGAGACCGGCGAGAGCCTGAAGCCGCTGGGTGATGCCTTCATCAAGCTGGTCAAGATGATCATCGCGCCTGTCATCTTCCTGACAATTGCCACCGGCATCGCCGGCATGAACGATCTTCATAAGGTCGGCCGGGTCGCCGGTAAAGCAATGGTCTATTTCCTCACCTTCTCGACGCTCGCGCTGATCGTCGGCCTCATCGTCGCCAATGTCGTCCAGCCTGGCGCCGGCCTCAACATCGATCCGGCCTCGCTCGATGTCCAGGCCGTGAATACCTATGCCGCAAAAGCCAGCGAGCAGTCGGTCACCGGCTTCCTGATGAACATCATCCCGCCAACGATCGTCGGTGCCTTCGCGGAAGGCGACATCCTGCAGGTGCTGTTCTTCTCGGTTCTGTTCGGCATGGCGCTTGCGATGGCCGGAGAGCCGGGCAAGCCTGTCGTTTGCTTCCTCCAGGCGCTCATTGTGCCTGTCTTCAAGCTCGTCGGAATTCTGATGAAGGCCGCGCCGATCGGCGCTTTTGGCGCCATGGCCTTCACCATCGGCAGATATGGCATCGGTTCGGTAGTCAACCTCGCGATGCTGGTCGCGACGTTCTATTTCACCGCCTTCCTCTTCGTGTTCGGGGTTCTCGGCGCAGTCTGCCGCTACAACGGCTTTTCGATTTGTTCTCTCATTCGTTACATCAAGGAAGAGCTGCTGCTTGTCCTCGCAACGTCCTCCTCGGAGGCGGCGCTCCCGTCGCTGATGGAGAAAATGGAGAAGGCGGGCGCCAGGCGTTCGGTTGTGGGTCTCGTCATCCCGGCCGGATATTCGTTCAATCTGGACGGCACGAATATCTACATGACGCTAGCGGCTCTCTTCATCGCACAGGCGACGAACACGGATCTGTCCATCGGCGATCAGGTGCTGCTGCTGCTCGTAGCAATGCTTTCCTCCAAGGGCGCTGCAGGTGTGACAGGTGCGGGCTTCATCACCCTGGCGGCTACGCTCGCGGTAGTTCCGAGTGTTCCCGTTGCTGGGATGGCACTGATACTCGGCATCGACCGATTCATGTCCGAATGCCGGGCGCTGACGAATTGCGTCGGCAACGCAGTGGCATCCCTCGTCGTCGCACGCTGGGAAGGAGAGTTGGACCGAGCACAGATGAAAGCTGCCTTCAGCGGTCATCAGCTTACCGAGGCATCAAACCGGCTACCCTCCTGCAAGTAAGGTGGGCGGCCCACGACCTGTCAAGTCGCTTAGCAGGTCACATAACTGAACGACCGACCCGCAGCCTCTAAACGGCTCCTCACGGACCATGTATCAGAGGCGCTAAATGTGTGAGTGCAAACCGTCACCGCCCTTTAAGCGAATGAGCCTTTCAGTATACCCGGCCGGTTTACGTCTGCAATGATGTTCGTCCAACACGCTGTGCCCATTCCTATGGGGACGTCTTCACTTTGCCACCCGAAACCGAAACGCGTTAGGCGACAGAGAGCCGGCCCGCGTCAAAAACCGATCAGAATAGGACCTATGACCAAGCGCCCCACAATTGCCGATCTCGCCCGCGAAGCCCGAGTCAGCGTAGCAACGATCGATCGGGTTCTGAACGCCCGCCATCCGGTGCGCGAGGAGACCGCGCGGCGGGTCCACGACGCCGCCCACACGATCGGCTATCATGCTGCCGGGCTAATCAAGCAGCGCTTGCGGCGAGACCTACCGCACTACCGTCTGGGCTTCATCTTGAGAAAACCGGCCCAGCATTTCTACCAAGATTTTGCGCGCGAGGTCGAAGCATCGGTCAATTTGGCCCAGTCCTTCCACGGCATTCCGCTCGTCGAATTCGCCCCGTCACATATGCCGAGCGACCTGATCGCGCCGCTCAAGGAGTTGGGCGCACGCTGCCATGCAATCGCGATGGTGGCACCGGACCACCCGAAAATCACAGCAGCGGTTGAGGACCTCAAGGCCAAGGGCATTCCGGTTTTCTCGCTGCTTTCCGACTTCGCCGCCGGCGTGCGACAGGGGTATATCGGCCTCAACAACCGCAAGGTGGGGCGCACGGCCGCTTGGATGGTGTCCAAGGTCGCAAAACGGCCCGGCAAAGTGGCGGTGTTTGTCGGCAGCCATCGTTTCCAGGGTCACGAGCTCCGTGACGTCGGCTTTCGCTCCTATTGCCGTGAGAACGCGCCCACGTTCGAGGTGCTGGATCCGGTCATGAACCTCGAGAAACGGCAGATCACCTACGAGGCAACGCTTGATCTCATGCAGCGGGAGCCCGAGCTCGTCGGCTTCTATGTCGCCGGCGGCGGCATGGAGGGCGCCATCTCCGCGCTCCGAGAAGAGGGCAAAAGTCGGGATCTCGTCGCGATCGTGAATGAAATCACACCTGAGTCTCGGGCAGCGCTCGCAGATAACATCGTCACGATGGCGGTCGCCACGCCAATGCGCCGGCTTTGCCAGGAGCTGATAACGCTGATGACACGGGCTATCGAGACCGGCACCGCTGAAACACCTGGACAGACATTTCTGCCGTTCGACATCCATCTGCCGGAAAATATATGAAGGACTCTATCCTAAGCGGGGAGTTTCCTTTCATAACGAGAGAAAGTTGAATGATGATCCCTCCACACGGGTGGGCGCACCCACGGGCTTTAGCCGCGGCCCAGGACGAAGAGCCAAATTGGGTACGGCCGCGCCTTAAGGCGGAAGCGCGAGGTAGATTGCCTGGATCCGCAGCGTCAACCTCCACCGGCTTCACTTGCCAACATGCCCGACGTTCTCGTGCAGGGGGTGTGGTCAATGATCTCCCACAGCAATAGCAGAGCGAGGCCAGCACAGTCCATTTGGGATCGACCTCGTCGACCGCCATCTCCTCGCCTGGCTGCACGTGAAAAGCCGCGGCACAGCTGGCAAGGTAGGAATTTAGCCGGGGCTAACCATCTTCTGGGACTTCGCACGCAAATCGAGGCGCCAGTCAATTCAGTAGCAGCCCGGGCGTGTGTTCTGCTCGTTCCGGCCCTCGCACTTAGCAGGAACTGCGCCGCTCTGCCGGGCCAAAGGCCCGACGCCCGAAGGCCAACCGCTCCTACGCGATCGCGTCCGCCTCCAGAAGCCGCCATCGAAAAGAATGCTCGCGTCGTCACCACCACCTACGGCAAAAGCGGCAATCAAGGCAGCTGACCTCACTGTGCCACACATCCTCGACGAGCAACTCGCCTGAGATCAGCCCCAGAACGTAGGTAACACGCGTCGCGCCGGCGCTTGTCGAACATGCTGATCAGCCTGTCTTACAGGCGGCGATTAGGTGGGGCTCAACATCTTCCGGGACTTCGCACGCGAAATCGAGGTGGCAGTCGGTACCAACAACCGAAAGGTCGGATCGGCGTGCCCGAGACGCTCAATTATTTCAGGCAAAGGCGCCAGGCGAGATGCCTCCTGCAACATCATTTCCCGCATCCACATGCTTGCCGGATCACTATTGTGAAGCTCAGGCCATTGGACGGCTTCCGTGAATGCAGCAGGAGGAAGTGGCGGCGGAAGTTGGACAATCCGCAGGGGTGTTGCTTTTGCGAAATGCTGCGCCAGCCGTACGGGCATGGTCCCGATGCGGTTGGTGCCTGACAGGACGGGCGGGATCAGGCTAAAGCCCTGTACGACAACTTCGATACGTCTCTCGAAACCGTGCTCGAGCAAATACCATTCCTCCATGGTGGGCTGCCGGGTGTGCCTGAATTTGAGCACAACATGTCCCATGCACAAGTATCGCTCGAATGTAAGTGGCTCCGACAGCTGCTTGTTCGTGCCGCAGCCTACGCCTACGAGCTTATCTTCGAACAGGGCTGCGCGAGGATGTTTCGACATGAACACTTCCGGCATGATCAGAAAATCAACGTCGCCGCGCCGGAGAAGCTCCTCGGGGTCGTCGCAAATAGGCAGACATTCAAAGCGAACGGCGGGAGCTTCCTGCGCAGCGCGCTCTACTATCTTCCTAAAAAATACGAGCGTGATGTAATCGGAAAGCATGATTCGGAAGAGACGATCCGATTGGGCCGGGTTGAAGGCGTCGGGGGAAATAATCGATAGCTGGATGTGCAGCAATGCGTCCCGGACTGCTGGGGCGAGCCCGTCGGCGCGCGGCGTCAAAATGAGCTCGCGGCCATTCATCGTAAATAGCTCATCGTTAAAATAGGCGCGTAGCCGAGCAACGGCGGCGCTCATGGCCGGCTGGCTCAGGTTGATACTGCGAGCCGCGGCAGTGACTTTACGCTCCCTCATCAGAGCGTCCAGCACAACGAGGAGATTTAGATCCAGCCCTTTAAAACGCATGTCATGTTCTATCCAACGTGTGGATGCGTATCATTCAAACAATCAATTTTACGAATTTACGAGCCATGCATTAGAGGAACGGAAAGTGAGCGACGTCAAGCTCAAATCGACGACACGGGCCGGAACTCGAGAGAGCGTCTGGCTCACCTTCGCCAACGACAACGGCTGAGTGCAGCCACCAACGCCGCTTTGGTCGAGTAATGCGGCCGCAAAAACCAATATGAAGAGAGGTCCTGAATGCGCCATCAGGTGCAGTGGAAGTTGTGCTGGGAAAACGAGTTGCAGCTCTCCGATCACGTTAAGCTCGCCGAGTTCTTTCGTGATACGTACGGGCCGACTGGGGCGTCCAACGCAGAACCGTTCGAAGGTAGTCGAAGCTGGGCCGGAGCCAGGCCTGAACTCCGCGTAATCGCCTATGATTCAAGCGGTGTAGCGGCTCACATGGGCATACTGCGCCGTTTCATCAAGGTCGACGCGGTCGACCTGTTGGTGGCTGAGCTGGGCCTGTACGGGGTACGTCCGGACCTTGAGGGTCTGGGAATCGCCCATTCAATCCATGTCATGCTTCCAATACTGCAGGAGCTTGGCGTTCCATTCGCTTTCGGAACGGTCAGGGACGCGCTGCGGAATCATGTTGAGAGGTTCGGACGGCGATACAGCCCTATGGCCGTTTTGTCGGGAATTCGCGTGCGCTCCACCCGACCAGAGGCCCGCCTCGACTTGCCGCCCACACGCATCGATGACGCACTCACCATTGTTCTGCCAGTTGGACGGCCGATCAGCGAATGGCCCACGGGCACGATGATAGATCGGAACGGACCAGAGCTATGAGCCGGTCCGATTGCTTGTACGAAGTGCGCCGTGAGTGCTCTGACGGCACCGGCCGTCGAAGCGTTTATCTGACGTTTGACGACGGTCCCAATCCACTTTTCACACCGGAGATTCTCGACGTGCTGGCAGAGCAGCGGGTGCCGGCGACTTTCTTCGTCATCGGCGCCTACGCCTTAGAGCACCCAGATCTAATCCACCGGATGATCGCAGAAGGGCACGAGGTAGGCAACCACACGATGTCTCATCCGGACCTGTACCAATGCGGTTTCGGCGAAGTGCAACGTGAGGTCTTTGAAGCGAACGACGCCATCATGAGAGCGTGCCCGCAGGCCTCGGTCCGCTTTGTTCGCGCGCCCTACGGCGCCTGGAGCGAAGAAGTCTGCACAGCATCACAGATCGCCGGGCTGGCGGCCCTTCATTGGTCCGTCGACCCTCGAGATTGGTCTCGCCCTGGAGTCGAGGCGATTATTGATAGAGTGCTCGCCTCTGTCCGGCCGGGCGCAATTGTACTCTTGCACGACGGATGCCCTCCCGGCGAGTTGAGCCAGGGCGCTCACGCCGGCATGCGCGACCAGACGGTCACGGCGCTGTCCCGGCTGATTCCAGCACTGCGTGAGCGCGGATTTGTAATCCGCTCACTTCCTCAACATCACTGAACAAACGAGATCCCATGACACTTCTTGGTACAACCAGCACTGTGGCCATTTCGCTTTATGCACTGCTCTCGACTGCCTATAAGAGCATGCAAGGGCTTTATGCTATGCCGACAAAGGATTCGTCGGCGTTGGAGGTTCTCGTCGGCTCCGACAAACTGCCCAGCGTGGATGTCATCGTCCCCTGCTTCAACGAGGATCCGCGCACGCTTTCAGAGTGCCTGGCTTCCATTGCCGACCAAGAATACGCCGGAAGACTTCGGGTCTATTTGGTTGATGACGGTTCTGGAAATCGCGAAGCCTTAGGAACTGTCCACGAAGACTACGCGCGCGACCCTAGGTTCGACATCATTTTGCTTCCCGAGAATGTTGGAAAGCGCAAGGCGCAGATCGCCGCGATACGCCGCTCATCAGGGGATCTGGTGCTTAACGTTGATTCAGACACGGTACTCGCGCCCGACGTCATTTCCAAGCTTGTACCGAAGATGCGAGATTCAGCGGTCGGCGCAGTCATGGGTCAGTTGACGGCCAGTAACCGAACCGAGAGCTGGCTGACCAGGCTGATAGACATGGAGTACTGGCTGGCTTGCAACGAGGAGCGCGCGGCACAGGCTCGCTTCGGTGCCGTTATGTGCTGTTGCGGCCCATGTGCCATGTACCGCCGGTCTGCGCTCCTTTTGTTGCTGGACCAGTACGAGTCGCAATTTTTTCGGGGCAAGCCAAGCGACTTCGGTGAGGATCGCCATCTCACTATCCTGATGCTGAAAGCAGGCTTTCGAACCGAATACGTTCCGAGCGCCATCGCGGCCACAGTCGTTCCGAACAGACTCGGACCGTATCTGCGCCAACAACTCCGTTGGGCACGAAGCACATTCCGGGACACGCTGCTTGGGCTGCGCTTGCTGCCTAGCCTAAATAGCTATCTCACGTTGGACGTGGTCGGACAGAATCTCGGCGCGCTACTCCTCGCCCTATCGGTATTAACGGGCCTCGCACATTTCGCACTGACAGGCACTGTGCCTTGGTGGACAGGACTGATGATTGTGTCCATGACCATGCTCCGATGCAGCGTGGTGGCATTTCGTGCTCGACAATTTCGATTTCTTGGCTTTTCGCTGCACACGTTCATCAACGTCTTTCTCTTGCTTCCGTTGAAGGCCTACGCGCTGTGTACCTTGAGCAATAGCGATTGGCTGTCGCGAAGCTCTGCTGTCGCTACATCGAACACTGGGGGAAAACAGGCCCCCACCCAAACTCCGATCACTGGTTCCAGCAGGGCAGAATTCTCGCCCCATTCGGCTCCGCTTCGCAGGCTCAATCTTGCGCGGGATTCTTCGGAATTAGTCCTGTCGGACAACATTTGCGGCGACGAGTGATCGCTAATTACCTAATGGACGAGAGGTGCACGAGTTTGACCCAGAACGCGAATCATCAGTTGCTTGATCGGGAATTGGCCGCAGACGATCCGTGGCGCCTCGACGGCAATCCGTTCGAGCGGAAGCGCCACACGCAAATGCTCCAGCTGGCGCTTGCCCAAGGCTCCATTACAAATGCCCTCGAAGTCGGGTGCGCTGCCGGCGCATTCACGGAAAAACTAGCCCCCTACTGCCAAGGGCTCACCGTCATCGATGTCGTGGCGCAAGCGATTGCTCGAGCACGTCAACGGATAAAGGAGCCGTCGCGCATCAACTGGATAGTCTCCGATGTTCAACAGTTTTCGACCGACGAGTTGTTTGACCTGATCGTTGTGGCGGAGGTCCTCTACTACCTCGGAGACATAGCCGAGATGCGCGCGGCCGTCAAAAACCTGGTGCGGGTGCTTGCGCCAGGCGGGCATCTGATCTTCGGATCGGCAAGGGATGCTAATTGCCGTCGCTGGGGTCACGCCGCTGGTGCTGAGCCGGTCATCGCCATGCTGAACGAAACGTTGATCGAGGTAGAGCGTCTTGAGTGTCGGGGCGAGTCGGTCAACGAAGACTGCTTGCTCGTCCGTTTCCGGAACCCGATTTCCGCTTCCTGATGAATCGAATCTATCGCCGTTAACGTGGAGACACTATGCGCATCTGTGGTACCAAGCTGACCCATGATGGGGCGATCGCCCTGGTCGAGGATGGACGGCTCGTCTTCTGCGTTGACCAGGAAAAGCGGCACAACGATCCGCGTTACCAATCCATCGATAATCTCGACGCAATTGTTGCCGCTTTAGCGGAGCAGCGGCTAGATCCTTGTGATGTCGATCAGTTCGTTATCGACGGCGGGGATGGCGAAGACGAGTCACAGTTTCAGGTCGGCAGGCAACCAAGCAACCGCCAGTTTTGTCGTCCCTCTCGGTAAAATGAACCCATGTCCATGGTAGCGATCGACCTTACTGACGTAAGCAAAACTTATGACAAGCTCGTTGTCGACAGGCTGTCGTTCCGCGTTGCGGCGGGGGAATGCTTCGGGCTCTTGGGACCGAACGGCGCGGGCAAAAGCACGATTGCGCGTATGGTCCTCGGCATGACATCGCCTGATGCGGGGAAGATTACTGTGCTCGGCGCTCCAGTGCCGGCGCGCGCGCGTTTGGCACGTATGCGCATCGGCGTGGTCCCGCAGTTCGACAATCTTGATGCCGCGTTCACTGTACGCGAGAACCTGTTGGTGTTCGGGCGCTACTTCCGGATGAGCAGACGCCAGATCGATGCGGTCATACCATCGCTGCTTGAGTTCGCCCGCCTCGAGAACAAAGCGGATGCGCGCGTCGCCGAACTGTCCGGCGGCATGAAGCGGCGCCTGACGCTCGCGCGTGCGCTGATCAATGACCCGCACTTGCTGGTGATGGACGAGCCGACCACCGGCCTCGATCCGCAGGCCCGCCACCTGATCTGGGATCGGCTGCGATCGCTGCTGGCGCGGGGCAAGACTATTCTTTTGACTACCCATTTCATGGAAGAGGCCGAGCGGCTGTGCGATCGGCTGTGCGTTATGGAGGAGGGGCGCAAGATCGCCGAAGGTCGCCCGTCCGAACTCATTGACGAGCAGATCGGCTGTGACGTGGTCGAGGTCTACGGCGGCAATCCGCATGAACTGGGCGCGCTGATCCGGCCGTACGCACAGCGCATCGAGGTGAGCGGTGAGACGCTTTTTTGCTATGCACCCGATCCGGAGCAGGTGCTGGCGCAGCTACGCGGGCGCACGGGTCTACGCCTTCTGCAGCGTCCCCCCAATCTCGAGGATGTGTTTTTGCGGTTAACCGGGCGCGAGATGGAGGACTGAACAATGGGCGAACGTTATGCGGCGGGCATGCCCGCCAATGCGTGGAATTGGGTCGCGGTTTGGCGCCGCAACTATCTTGGATGGAAGAAAATCGGGCTTGCATCGGTTCTGGGCAACCTCGCCGATCCGATGATCTATCTGTTCGGTCTCGGCTTTGGCATCGGAACAATGATAGGTCCTGTTGAGGGCACTTCGTACATTGCGTTTCTTGCGGCTGGCATGGTTGCCACAAGCGTGATGGCATCGGCGACCGCTGAAACGGTCTACGGGAGTTTCGGCCGCATGGGCGACCAGCGCACCTGGGAAGGAATGCTATGCACTCAGCTGACGCTCGGCGATATCTTACTCGGCGAATTGGCGTGGGCAGCCACGAAGGCCCTCATGGCGGGCACAGCAATCACTATTGTTGCCACCACGCTCGGATACGCATCGTGGCCATCCATCCTCTGCTTGCTGCCAGTCATCGCTCTCAATGGCCTCGCCTTCGCGAGTCTAGCGATGGTCGTCACGGCGCTTGCGCCCAGCTATGAATATTTCATATTTTATAATACGCTTGTTATTACACCCATGCTGTTCCTTTGCGGCGCGATGTTTCCGGTCAACCAATTGCCCGGCGCTTTTCAGTATGCTGCCTCCTTATTGCCGCTCGCACATGCAATCGACCTCATTCGTCCAGCGATGCTTGGCCGTCCGATTGACAAAATGGGCCTGCATATCGGCGCGCTTTGCATATACACGGTTTTGCCCTTCTTCTTTTCGATTGCTCTTTTTCGTCGAAGGCTGATGCGTTGACGCTACTCACCATTCGAATTGAATGTTTGGGCGCAACCCATTCACACGCCGCCTAGATTAAGACATGCGTTTTAAAGGACTCGATCTGAACCTCCTCGTTGTGTTGGACGCTCTGGTCAGGGAACGTAAAGTCACCGCGGCGGCCCGCAGTATCAACCTGAGCCAGCCGGCAATGAGCGCCGCCGTTGCTCGGTTACGCGCCTATTTCAGCGATGAGCTATTTACGATGAGCGGCCGCGAGCTCATTTTGACACCGCGCGCTGAGGGGCTCGCCCCAGCAGTCAGGGAGGCATTGCTGCACATCCAGCTATCGATTATTTCCTGGGACGCCTTCAACCCAGCTCAATCGGATCGTCGCTTCCGGATCATCCTTTCCGATTACATCACGCTCGTATTTTTTAAGAAGATCGTAGAACGTGCTGCGCGGGAAGCTCCCGCCGTCCGCTTTGAATGTCTCCCTATTTCCGACGACCCCGAGGAGCTTCTCCGGCGCGGCGACGTTGATTTTCTAATTATGCCGGAAGTATTCATGTCGAAACATCCTCGCGCAGCCCTGTTCGAAGATAAGCTCGTATGCGTAGGCTGCCGCACGAACAAGCTGCTGTCAGAGCCACTTACATTGGAGCGATACTTATCGATGGGGCAGGTTGTCCTAAAATTCGGGGACACCCGGCAGCTCTCCGTCGAGGAATGGTATCTGCTTGAGCACGGTTTCGAGAGACGTATCGAAGTTGTCGTACACGGCTTTAGCCTGATCCCGCCCGTTGTATCCGGCACCAGCCGCATCGGGACCATGCCCTTACGGCTGGCGCAGCATTTCGCAAAAACAACGCCCCTGCGGATTGTCCAACTTCCGCCGCCACTTCCTCCCGCATTCACGGAGGCCATCCAATGGCCTGCGCTCCACAATAGTGATCCGGCAAGCTTGTGGATGCGTGAAATGATGTTGCAGGAGGGATCTCGTATGATTCCTCTGCCTGAAGAGCACCGGACGTCTCAGTTGTCCGCAAATTGAGAAACTGCCCCCCCTCGACTATGAGAGGAGGCATGGATGGCGATTGGAATTGGGAGATTCCTGCATTGTCGAGAACGATGTGGAGAGAGCTGATGCTTCAGCCTGAAGAGGTAGCAGCGATGCTGCGGCTGCATGATCTTGGCTGGTGGAGCGAACCGATGGGCGAAGGAATTCGGGTGCGCGCGCAACACGGTGCGTCGGTATCTCCGCGACGGCGGGACCGTTCCGTTTGGTAAACCTGTTCGGCCGACCGTGTTGACGGGCTGGACGATTGGCTGCGGGAGCGCTTGTTCCGGTCCCCCGCCGCCTGCGAGCCCGCAACTGCTCAGCAGAAGGGCGAAGCGAACGAGAGTGCATCCATTTCGTAAATGTGTGCCTATCCAAGCAATCGATTTCTCCAATTGTCCGATGACGAATATGAACGACTTAGGCAGGGGCATCATTAGGAGTATTTTCGATGGCAAACATTATCGAGGGTGGCCCGGGTGCCGAAACACTCATCGGCACCGATCGTGAAGATTGGATGGAGGGTTTCCAGGGCGGTGACTGGATTGACGGTCGTGGCGGCAACGACGAGATCTCGGGTGGCCCGGGCAGTGACCGAGCCATCGGCGGCGAGGGTAACGACCGCATCTTCGGCGGAGATGGCTGGGACGATCTCTCCGGCGACAACGGCCGCTTCAACGCGCGCGTCTCCGGTGAGGACAATGACAGGCTCAGCGGCGGTCCCGGCCAGGATGTCCTCTACGTGGGTGACGGCCAGGACACGTTGACCGGGGGCACCGACAGTGACACGTTCGTGTTCCAGTTCCACAATCCGGTGCCTGGGGTTGTCGGGTCGACATCGGACATTACCACTATCACCGATTTCAACCCGGCGGAGGACAAGTTCGCCTTCGATGCGGTAGGCCTCTACAACGACGGTTTTGGCGCGAACTTCGTCAACAACGCCAGCATACAGTCCGGCTACCCGGTGAGCAGCTTCTACAGTGGTGCGGCCTCGGGTGCGAACGGCGAACACGTCGTGGTGATCACTGGCGAATCTTTCAACTCTGCTAATGAGGCGGCGAGTGCGATCTCCGGCGAGCACGCCGGCGACATCATTGTCTACCAAAGCAGCTACACCGACAAAGTCGCAACTCTGGCCTATGTCACCGCCGACGGCAGCGCGCACGAGTTCGCCCACCTGGGCGGTGTGGTCACCGTGGCCGACCTAGGCCTGACCGCGTCGGACTTCACCTTCGTTTGATCCAGAAACCCATACGGAACCGCGCCCCGCCCCCTGGGCGGGCGCTTTCCCGTTTCCGCTACTTGCCATTGGCAGGGGCGCCCGAGGGGCGCCCGGGAGCAGTCGCAGCGTGGATAGCTTGACCAAGCCCTGCGCGTCGCGCTGGTCGTGCACCGAAATCTCCTGAAGGTGTGGAGGCGGATTCGCCTGTTCGGGCCCTTGCGGCCGACCACGATGAATCCCTTCCAAACCTTCAGCCGGACGGTGTTGTTGACCCGCTCCATTAAATGCCGGGACCCCAAACACATTCGGCGGGAGCACTCCTGAACCAGCGAGCGGATGCAGTCGGTTGCCGGTCGGGGAGCAATATAGGGAGCCGGGTCGCCAGCCTCCGGAGACTTACGTGACAACCATTCCTTAAAGGATTCAGCTTTGAGACCCTTCCCTCTGACTTCCGCGATTTGGGGCATTGTGTTGATCAGCGCCGTGGTCAACGTGCTTGCGCTGATCTCGCCGCTGTTCATGCTTCAGGTCTATGACCGCGTTCTGGCAAGTGGCAGCGTATCCACGCTAGTGGGGCTCGTCGTGCTTGCTGCGGGGCTTTATGCGTTCCAATGCCTGCTCGACATTTTGCGCGCCCGCGTGCTGCTGCGGATTGGCGAGCGTTTCGATGGTCAGTTTTCCGGACGCGTTCACGATGCGATCGTTCGCCTTCCGCTTTCAACGCGCATGCCGGGCGACGGCTTGCAGCCGCTTCGCGATCTCGACAATGTTCGCGGCTTCTTAGGTGGAAACGGTCCGACAGCGTTCTTCGATCTGCCATGGATGCTGTTTTATCTCGGCATTTGCTTCCTCCTTCATTTCTGGATCGGCATGACGGCACTTATCGGGGCGGTCGGTCTCACATCTCTGACACTCCTTGCCAACACTCTCTCGCAAGGGCCGATAAGCGATACCGTTGCCCACAACATGGCACGCAATGGTCTGCTGCAAGCAGCGCGTTGCAATGCCGAGGTCGTGCAAGCTCTCGGTCTTGGAAAGCGGATCGCTGCCCGATGGCAAAAGGCCAATGCCAAGTGTCTGGCCGCCAACCGGAAAGCTGGGGACGTGGCAGGTGGGCTGGGTGCCATTTCAAAGTCGCTGCGCGTGCTGCTGCAATCGGCCATTCTTGCCGTCGGTGCGTACCTTGTGGTCAGGGAAGAGGCTACGGCCGGGGTCATGATTGCCAGTTCGATCATGATGGGGCGTGCGCTGGCTCCGGTCGATCTCGCCATTTCAAGCTGGAAACCCTTCCTCATGGCGCGCCAGGGTTGGGCGCGGCTGGAGGACCTCTTGGAAAAGGTTCCTGAAACCGCTCCTGTCATGCTAATGCCTGCACCTGAACGCGAACTGCGCCTCGAAAGCGTGACAATCGTTCCGCCCGGCGAAAGCAAGCCGACCGTGACCGGCATTGCGTTTGCCATTCAGGCGGGAAGCGCACTCGGGGTCATCGGTCCATCGGGCTCGGGCAAGTCGACACTCTCGCGCGCCATCGTCGGCGCATGGACGCCGGTCGCCGGGAAGGTTCGCATCGACAGCGCAAGCCTCGATCAATGGGACCGGGAAGCACTAGGCCGTCACATCGGCTATCTGCCGCAAGGTGTTGAATTGTTCGATGGCACCATTGCCGAAAACATCGCTCGTTTTGAAGATGATCCTGACCCTGAGGCTATTGTCGCCGCGGCGAAAGCAGCGGGCACGCACGAACTGATCCTCCGATTTGAGCACGGCTACGAAACTGCGATCGGTGAGGCCGGATCGGCACTTTCCGCCGGGCAGCGCCAGCGTATCGGTCTTGCCCGTGCTCTTTATCGAGACCCTTTCCTTGTTGTGCTGGATGAACCCAATGCCAATCTCGATGCGGAAGGCGAGGCTGCGGTCGTTAAGGCGATCGCCTCCGTGCGCGAGCGCAAGGGCATTGCGGTTGTCGTCGCCCATCGGCCGAGCGCCATCCGCGCCGTGGATTTGGTGTTGGTGATGGAAGGTGGACGGCAGCGAGCATTCCGTGCGCGTGATGAAGCGCTTTCCAAGGTCCTGAAGGGGACAGCAATGGCACGAGGCGCTGGCGTGAAGGCCATCGAATCTACACAGGATAACGTGGGAGAGCGCGCTGACATGGAGGATCCCGGTGTCCGGCATTCATCAGAACAATGACGTTTCCAGCTCCATTCGCCGCCACCTGGTGGCGGGCCTTCTGGCGAGCGTAATCTTTGTGGGAGGAGCCGGAGCCTGGGCGGCCTTCACGAATCTCTCCGGTGCGGTTGTCGCGTCCGGACACTTTGTCGTCGATTCCTATGTCAAGAAGGTGCAGCACCCGACCGGCGGGGTTGTGGGAGAAATCCTGGTGCGCGAAGGCGATAAAGTAAAAGCCGGCGACATCCTCATGCGGCTCGATGCCACCCAGACGCGCGCTAATCTCGCCATAGTCACCAAGCGGCTCGATGAGCTCGCCGCCTACCAGGCACGACTCGATGCTGAGCGTGACGATCTCGCGGAGATCGCCTTCCCGGACTGGCTGCTCGCCCGAAGAGATGTTCCGGACGTAGCTTCGGCAATACATAGCGAGACGCTGCTGTTCGAATTCCGCAGACAATCCCGCGACGGAAAGCAGGCGCAACTGGCGGAACACATTACTCAATATCACCACGAGATCGAAGGATTCAAGGCGCAGGAAATTGCCTGTGAAAACAGGATCGAGGTTCTCCAAAAGGAAATTGCTGTTCTGAGTGGGCTGCGCGACCAAGGCATTGTCTCGGACCAACGGTTGAACAGCCTGAAGATCCAGGTTGCCACTTTCGGTGGCGAACGCGGTGAGAAGATCGCAGATCAGGCACAGACAGCAGCCCGCATAGCCGAAACGCGCCTGCAGATCCCGCAGATCGATCAGGATTTCAAGACCGAAGTCGGCCAGGAGCTCAGAGCGGTTCAGGCGCAGGTCGGGGAGTATCGTGAGCGCAAGGTGGCGGCTGAACAGGAACTGCGACGGATCGATATCGTCGCGCCGCAGTCAGGCACCATTCAACAACTCGCAGTTCATACGGTCGGCGGAGTGATCACGCCCGCCGATCCGATCATGCTAATCGTGCCGGAAGGCGACGATCTTGCGCTGGAAGTACGGATCACCCCGAAGGACATCGACCAAATCCAGCTTGGTCACAAGGCCGTGCTGCGGATGTCAGCCTTCAATCTGAGAACCACGCCGGAATTGAACGGATATGTCAGCCGGATCGCAGCCGATCTGGCGACGGACGAAAAAAACGGCATTTCGTATTACCTGGTGCGTCTGTCGGTTCCGCATGCGGAACTGACGAAGCTCAAGGACCTGACGCTCGTGCCCGGCATGCCGGCCGAAGCGATGGTCCAGACGGGCGAGCGCACGGCGCTTTCCTATTTTGTGAAGCCGCTGTCGGACCAAATCAGTCGGGCATTCCGGGAGGAATGAAATAACCCATAGAAATATATTGTTGGTATTTCTGTTCGTTTCTATGAGCGTGGTAAGACCTGAAAGCACAGACATATTTCCTCACTTGCCTGTGGGCACAACTACTTCTTTCTGCGCGAATTCAGCATCTTAACGTGCCCTCAAATGCAGAAATGTCCGCGTTTCATGTTGCAACTGAGTATCCTTGGTTTTAAACGGTTTTTACTGGTGCGCGGCTGGTGAAACGCGACTGAAAAACCCGCCACCAGCAGCAGCGGGCTGTTCGTTTCTCTTCTGCGGAATGAAAGTCAGTCAGTGCCGCGTGGCTGACATCGCCTCGAACATATCCCAAGCCGCATCTCGGTTTCGGTGCTTGCCGGGAATGGGGACCCAGCACTGCTTCGCAAAGATCCGAGCTTCTGGATCCTCGTCAGGATGAGTATCGGTCACAAGCGCCGCCCAGTCCCACTTCCGGGCTTCGCGGCGCATCACGTCGACCACAAACCAGCCGGAAGGCGGTCGATCACGTTCGGTCGTTCGCATGGCAGTTTCCTTCTGAACGAAAGATCATTGCCGTTCACTCAGCGGCCTGAAGTCAACGCCGACAGTCTGCAAGACGAGCAGCGCACGCGTGGCTGGCGAGGGCACCGTTTCCATGTCGGGCTACAACTCTCGGCCATCGTAGCGGGAAATGGTAATGCGCCGCAAGAGTGTTGCAGGGCACGAGGGCTGTTTGGCGGTAGGGGTTGCGCTCGCCAGGGTAGATGTCGCGCATAAGCAGCAGACGTTCGAAGAACAGCCACTCACTGTAGGCTTGCAGCAGTTCCTCCTGGGAGGGCAGAGGCGCCGGTTGCGGCGGGACATGCGCCGCGGCAGCGCCTCTTATGGCCGGAATAGAGGCGATGGCACCGAGCAGGGTGCGGCGGGAAAATCTTCCAAGGAAGGCAGCGGCCCTAGCTTCGCCGGCCTCTGGAAGAGGGGTGTTAGGCATTTGGGTCTGCATTTGCGATAACGTTGCACCAATGGTATAAGGCTGCACGTATCGTACAATCGGCACTTTTAATGTAGGGTTTAATTAAAATGACAATTTCACCATCTCAATGCCGGGCGGCCCGGGCGCTTGTTGGATGGTCGCAGGATCAGCTGGCAGCGGCCTCCCAGGTAGCCAAGACGACCATTGCCAATTTCGAAGCTGGCAAGCGGACGCCATACGACCGGACGTTGGTCGACCTGCAGGCCGCTCTGGAGGCTGCCGGGGTTGAGCTCATTCCGCAGAATGGAGGAGGCGCCGGCGTGAGGCTCGCAAAGCCGTAGCCGGGCCGGCGCTTGCGTTCGCGCTCAACCGGCGCGAAGCTGCCTTTTGGGGAACGGGAGGGCATACGTATGGCAATCAGATGTCGGGCGACGACAACGATCCGGCTCAACACGGATGGCATATGGGGTGCTTGGATGTTGATCGTGTCTCCGCTGGTGCAGGCGATTAGCTGGTACTACTATTTTGCGAAGCCGGACTATGGATGGCTCGGCCTTATTGCCCTCACCAGCGTGACAGTGCCCTGCGGCTTCGTGCTGCTACTGATCGGCCGCGACTATGACAGTATCGTCGACGAGACGAACTGACGCGTCGCCGATGGAGCGGCGCGATGCCCAAGGACAATACGTCTGGCATGCAGCGGGGGAAGGAAGACCGGCTGGCGCGTCCCGATGGGCTTTGCCGCGTCGCTCTGGCTACATTCCTGCTTGGAAGGCATTGGCCCGACTACTCGACGATCTGCCGAGATGGCGAAGGCGGCGCCATTTGCGCCCGAGAATGGATCGGCGCGGCAAGCGGATGGATGGCAGCGAGTGCGGCCGCCGTTGCGATCAGGCCGCTGCTAGGTCAGTTGCGGGAGCAGCGCAGACAGACGGAATTCGCACTGGGCTACGCGCCGGCAACGCTCAGCGCGACCCATGTGAAAAACGGCCTCGAGGACGCCGTCATTCACATAGTGAACTGGAACCGGTTCCCAGCCGACGTCCTTGACGTCCGGATGGATGCTGGCCGGATGGCGGCCGGGATGTCGAACTCCAGAATTAACGTCTCAGGCGAGCAACTGGCACGCGATTCGGGTGAGGAGGCCATCAAAGGCGTTGTGCGCATAGACGGATGGGAGGACCGGAATTCGCGACCGCCTTTCGTCGATGTCACGGTCTACATCACTTTTCACGATGGCGCGCCGGCGATCGTCCCTGTTGAATTCGAGGTGGCCCTAGTGGTCTACGCCGAGAAACCCTATCGAACAACGCTAGGCGCATCGATGAATGTCCGCGTCGAGGGCACCTTTCAGATCGACGAAACTCGATGGTGTTTCAGCCGTAACCCTCGCCGGCAGAATTAACTTGCTCACAGGCTACCGTGTGCACTCCTCTGCGATCCTGATGATGCGACCGATAGATACATTGCCGCCAGGTGGACGGCGGCAGTGACCCCTTGCACGGTTTATGAAAGTGGATAACTCTTCCGGCATGTCGGTACGCCAGAACATTCAAGACGCAGAATTCGTCGGGGTAGGCTCCTACACCGTCGGAGAGGCCGCGCGCCTGATAGGGACGTCTGCGCTCAATATTTCGAGGTGGATGAAGGGCTACACCTTCCGCCGCGAAGAAGTTGAGCATCGAATCGCGCCGCTATGGTCTCGCAGTGGTCGATCATCGACAATCATCTCGAGATCGGATTCCGTGACCTGATCGAGCTCCGCTTTGTCAAAGCATTCACAGGGGCCGGCGTCGGCCTTTTGGCGGTTAGAAATTGCATCGAGTACGCACGTGAGTGTGTCAATGACGAGCGCCCGTTCTCAACCAGGCGCTTCCAGACTGACGGCAGAACGATCTTCCTCGAAGGAATAGAGCGTTCCGGTGAAACCAAGCTACTCGACCTGAAGAGGCGGCAGTATGTTTTCCGCCAGGTCATAGAGCGGACGTTCAAAGACCTGGATATCGAGGATGACGCGGTGGCGCGCTGGCGGCCCTTCAATGGCAAGCAGTCCATCGTGGTCGACCCCCATCGTTCGTTCGGTCAGCCGATCGCCTCCAAATATGGCGTCCCGACCGCGGCGCTTGCGCAAGCGGTAGAAGCCGAAGGATCCGTGGAAAAGGCGGCGCGCCTTTTCGAGGTCTCAGCTACCGCTGTTAGAGACGCCATGAAATTCGAAGAGAGCCTTCAGAGCGCCGCGTGAAAGCCCCTGGTCGACGAAAACCTGTCGCCCGCTCTCGCCCGTTCGCTAAATGCCCTGTTCGCCGGGGAGCATGAGATCGTCCATATCAGAGAGAAGTTCGGCCCCGGCGTGAAAGATGTGGCCTGGATCGGCCAGCTGAGCACGGAGGGGCGTTGGATCGTCATTTCTGGCGATCGACGCATTACCCGGAACAAGGTCGAATATGCTGCATTTCGAAGCTCTCGGCTCGTCGGGTTTTTTCTTTTGAAGGGCCTCTACAAGGCTCCGTTCGTCAAGCAAATGGAGCGGCTACTCACCCTTTGGAGCACGATCGAAAAGCAATCGGAAATTGTCGCGGGCGGCGCGATGTTCGAACTTCCAATAAAGAGCACGCGCATCGAGCAACTGAAGGTGTAGTCTAAAGGCAATCGCTACACTTTCGCTTTCCGCCAGCCCGCCCACCACGCTTCCCATTGTGAGCAGAACCAGCGCTCTCCTCGAGCTGGGTTGACGCGCGTAGCAGAGTAATATTCCTGCCCCGGCATATGGTAGATATGCTCGCCGCGCTCGTTAATGTTGCCCTTGATATCGCAGCCCGCCTCGCGGACAGCCGCGTTGCTGGCCGACGAATCGCCGCCATGGTGAACGCGCGGCAGCTCGTGCCGATCGTAGCCGACTGCAAGATAGCCCGCGGAAGTCGCCCCGAGCATCACCAGAACGGCGGCCAGACGATAGCGGAAAAGCGAGCGCCACCAAGGCCGTCGCCTCTGCAACCTCGTAGCATGAACAGAATTGCCCATGATCCCTTCCCCGAGGCGAGAATGCGTCGTCTGAAGCCCGGAGTCCAGTATCAGGCCGCAGCGCAGTAGTCCGCTTCCTTGATAAGGCGCCCGCGACGCTACAGGCGCGAGACATGGTCGGCATGACCGCTCCCTCCTGATGGTGGCGCTTGGCGCCTGTCCCTATCGCTCCCGTGAGAGTAGGCCAGGAGCTGCACTTGTCAGGCAGCGTGGCATGTAGGACTATGGTCCGCGTTGCGGCGAACCCCATCAAGCGGAGATCGCCAATGGCCCAGAAACAAACCTTCCGAACAGCTTTCTCGGGCTGAAATCCGAGCGCTTCCTGGCGGCAGCCGAAGCGGCTGCACAAGAGCATCGTCGGGCCGCTTCTGCGATCGATTGCGCTCAGAAGACAGAACCCGTCAACTCCACAATACAAGTATTTGGCCCGGAACATTAGTGGTCCCTTAAGCACTTCTCCACAATCGGTACTTGTCCGGCTTGGCGCGTTTTGCTAATGAGCCCGTACAAACGGGGGTTTGGATAATGTCGAAACGCAATTTCCTGTCACCAATGGCCTTGTCGGCCACGATGATTCTCGGTGGCCAAATTCAGGCTGCAGTCCTTGTCGAATCGGCAAATCAGCCTTCGGCCAAGCTCGCTGAAGCTGGCATTGTTCCGGCGGACCTCGGCTACGGTGAGGTGCTCGACCGCTCAAATGGTACAGACGTCATCATGGCGTACCACGCCAGCCATTCAAGCCATGCTAGTCATGGGTCTCACTGCTCTGGCTACAGTTATTGTTGATGTCGGACACCTCTCGCGATAGCGAGTTCGTCCAGACTGCCCAAGTCAAGTTTGATCTGTCAGTCTTCAGCCTCGACTGTGTAAAGCGCGCAGCGTATCGGGTAACCGGCAACGCTGCGGTTGAGATCACGATCGAAGGCGGCTTGGCAGTATGCACGATCAACTTCAGCAAGGCGGCCGCGCGAACTTCAGCCGACGCAGCGGTAGAAAGACTGCGGCTAGAGGTCTTGGATCAGGACCTGCGTAGCAGCATCGCCGCCGAAACCGCCACTGTTAGAAACGCGATACTGGCGCTTGCGTTTTCCAGATCGGGCCTACAGTCCGATGACTAAGTTTGCTCCGGCAACTGAGTTCCAACGACCGTTGGACGACACATATCAGCTCGCGTACTTCCGTTTTTCCCAGTTGGACGACGAGCGGTATGTGCTGACCAACCAAGCGGGCGAATATCTGGTATTGCGGCGCGCCGTGCTGGCTTCGTTTATCAAGCACGAGCTTCCCAGCACACACCCCGCCTACTCCCGCCTGCGCAGCAGGCAGTTCCTCTTTGATGCATCCTCCAATATCGGCAAGGAGCTGCTGGCGCTGAAGGTTCGGACCAAGGCAAAAAGGCTTGAGAACTTCACCTCGCTTCACATCATGGTCGTGTCTTTGCGGTGCGAGCACTCCTGCCCCTACTGTCAGGTATCTCGCCAAAGCGGAGATCGTTCAGCCTTCGATATGTCAGAGGAGACTGCCGAGAAAGCGTTGGCGCTCATTTTCCAGTCTCCAAGTCCGGCTATCAAGATCGAGTTCCAAGGCGGCGAGCCGCTTCTGAATTTCCCGTTGATCCAACACGTCGTGCATCGGGCTGAAGCGATCAACAAGGTCGCCGGGCGGTCGCTGCAATTCGTTATCACGACGAATCTCGCCGTCATCACCGACGAAATCTTGGAATTCTGTCGCGAGCACAGGATTCTAATTTCAACGTCGCTCGATGGACCGGCCACTCTTCACAATGCCAATCGACCGCGCGCGGGAAAGAACAGCTACGAATTGGCCGTGGCAGGTATCCACAAGGCCAGACTGGCTCTCGGCCATGAACGCGTCAGCGCACTTATGACAACGACCAAAGCCAGCCTTCCACTGGTGCGCGAGATCATTGACGAATACGTGCGGCTAGATTTCCCCGGAATATTCCTTCGGCCGCTTTCCCCTTACGGCTTCGCGGTCAAGACGAAATCGTATGCTGCCTATGACGTGGACCACTGGCTCGACTTCTACTTCGACGGGCTGAATTACATCCTGGAACTGAACCGGAACGGCATTCCTTTCAAGGAGTTTTACGCGGCCACCATCCTTACAAAGATGCTCACGCCTTTCGAGCCGGGATATGTGGACCTGATGAGCCCGGCAGGCATCGGTATCTCCGCCGTTGTCTATAACTATGACGCCAGCGTCTACGCATCCGACGAAGCGCGCATGTTGGCTGAGATGGGCGACAAGACATTTCTGCTCGGGAACGTCCACGAAAACACCTACGCTGAGATTTTCGGGTCCGACGCTCTCCTCGATCCTATCGAGCAGTCTTTTGCAGGCTCCGTACCGATGTGCGCCGAATGCGCCTACGAGCCTTTTTGTGGGTCTGATCCAGTATTCCACACTGCAACGCAGGGCGACTTTGTTGGCCTCAAAACGCGGTCAGGGTTCTGCAATCGCAACATGTCGATCTTCAAGAGGCTGATCGACCTTATGGAGAGGGACGTTACCGCCCGAGAACTCTTTTTAAGTTGGGCGAATTAGGATGTTGCGACTGAGTGGCTTCGCTGCGTCAGCAAGCGTCGGTGATTTCTGCCAGCGAGTGGCACTCAGGCTCGTGACGGGCCAAGCTGATCAGGCGCCTAACCCGGAGCATGATGCCTATCTTTTCAAGGGGCAGGCGTTTCATTCTGAATGCCAGTGGGTTGTCACCTTTGAGGAGCACCGGCCGGAGGCTGAGCGACTGTTTTCAGACCGACGACTAGTCGTTCTGCCCCACGACTTCGACTACCTCAGCGAGGGAGACGTTATCCGCTTTGTGCCTGATCGTAAGGCAGTGCGTGTCTTGTTCAGAAAAGGTGCCAACGCCAACTATTTCCTCGTAACGGAGCGATGCAACCACCTGTGCTTGATGTGCTCCCAGCCACCCAAAGACGTTGACGATCGCTGGTTGGCGCGGGAGATTTTAGATGTGCTGCCCTTGCTGCCCGCAACGACCCCATTTCTCGGGATCACTGGCGGTGAGCCAACGCTAGTGGGTGAGGACTTTTTTGACATTTTGTCCTCGGCTCGTGACCACCTTCCTTCTACGCCAGTTCACATTCTTTCCAATGGCCGGACGTTTAAGGATCAGCAATTCGCACAGCGCTATCAAGCGATTGGACATCGTCGCCTTTCGGTAGGCATACCGATCTACTCAGCTGACCCGGAAGTGCATGACTATGTGGTTCAATCCAAAGGCGCTTTCGACGAGACCATCCGCGGAATCATGAACCTGAAATCCGTCGGGGCTGAGGTTGAGATACGAGTTGTCGTTCACAAGCAGACCTACGAAGGTCTCGCCGACCTGTCAGATTTCATTTTTAGAAACCTCACCTTCGCAGACCACGTGACGTTCATGGGGCTGGAGATCACTGGCTTCACAAGGGCAAATATGGATAAGCTCTGGATGGACCCGTTCGACTATCGAAGTGAGTTGCGGGCGGCCGTGCAATATCTGGCTGCGGCAAGGATCAATGTTTCAGTCTACAATCACCAGCTTTGTCTTCTTGACGGCTCCATACATAGATACGCAAAACGGTCGATCAGCGACTGGAAAAATGAATACGTGGATGAGTGCACAAGCTGCTCCAGACGGAGCGAATGTGGCGGCTTCTTTTCATCAAGCAATCTCGCGCGAAGTTCTCATATCTCGGCGTTTCGGTAACTATTTAGATCCTAGTGGGGGGGTGGATGGCACGAACAGGCTGCGAGAGCCGGGCACTTGTATTCCGGCAGTCGTGCCATGTCCTGCTACGACAGCCCTTGTTGGCTTACGTCACGTACAGTGTGGATGACATCCAAATCAGGAGCGGCATTTGAGTTTCAACCTCGTCAGGCTAACGCTCTATGGCCTCATCACAGCGATCGATGCTGACTTGCGCGCGCTTGTGAGGTTTCAGTTGGGTTCATCAACGGCCATCGAGGCGATTTTCCCTGCAGATACCTTGGCCAAGTTGCGAGATCGGGCCGCTCGAGACGGCGCGGCCGACGACGACGACATTTATGAGTATCTGGACTTCGCCGATTCGGCGCAAATTCTGCGTGGGCACAAAGTATCACTGGACCCGGCGATCGCCAAATTTGTCAATGTAAATTCAACTGAACTCGACCGTCTGATCCCGATTCGGAATCGCGTTATGCACGCTCGACCACTTCAATTTGCTGATTACTCTACCGTTGATATATTTGTTAAGCAACTACACTCTTACCCGAAGGCCTTGTTCCCTCGCGTCATCGAATTTGAGGAGCGTGTTAGAGAAAATCCTAACTTTGTTTACTCGGTCGACATCTCGCAGGCCGATCAACAGGTCGATCGTATCCCGCATAATTTGCCATTGCCTGACTATGATGAAACGGGTTTTCTGGGCCGAGAGCAGGAGACAAGCGAGCTTCTCGCGGCCTGCAAGAGCAATTGGCCTGTGGTGACTGTGGTTGGAGAGGGCGGCTTCGGCAAGACTGCCCTCGCTTTGAGAGTGGCTTACGATCTATTAGACGACGAAACCGCAGGCTTCGAAGCGATCGTGTGGACCACCGCCAAGCGCACGGTTCTCACGCTCAATGATATTCAGACCATTGATGGCGCTATTCAAAACTCGCTTGGGTTGACTAGATCGGCGTCTGATGTCTTGGGGGGCGTCGGATCCGATGAGGCAATACTCGACGAAGTGGCCTCCTATCTCAACACCTTCAAGATTCTGCTGGTTCTCGACAATTTGGAGACCGTGCTTGATCCGCTCCTCACGCGTTTCATCAGAAAATCTAACGGCAACAGCAAGATCTTGGCGACGTCACGTGTCGGGATCGGTGAGATGAGCTATCCATTTAAATTGGGCGGACTCAATAGCCAAGAGGCCGTGCAACTCCTCAGGTTAACGGCCAAGGTTCGCCGGGTTCCGGATATCTATAAGGCGAAAAATGAAAGCCTGAAGAAATACGTGCAACAGATGAAATTGAACCCGGGATTCATAAAATGGTTCGTGTCTAGCGTCCAATGTGGGAAGCGGCCGGAACAAGCGCTGGCCAATCCGAAGATCTTCTTGGATTTTTGCCTTTCCAACGTCTACGAATTCCTGACAGCTGACGGAAAGACGGTCTGCAAAGCTATGATTGCGGTTCCGGGAAAGCAATCACTTCCGCTCATATCTTATTTGACCGAGATTTCTGGAGATCGCCTCCAAGAGGCGCTCGCGGGACTTCAATCGGCGAATATTCTTCAAATGTCCAGCACGTTAACGGAGGCTGGATCTGAAACGGTCTTTCAACTGAATGAGCTTCCCCGTTTGTTCATACTCCGCAACCATCCGCCGAACGCGGTGGAGGACGCTATTTTCAAGCAGCGAATGCGTGACGTCTCGACGCAGTACGAAAGGCTGCAAGCAGAACGAGGAGCCAATAAATACAATCCCCGTGTGATTGCGTGTCGCAATCAAGCTGACGCGATAACTGCCAAGCTACTATCGGAAGCGCTAGGGAGTGTTTACTCCAACGACAGGGAGAAGGCGCTGAACCTAGTGGAGCGAGCAAAAGAACTCGACCCTGCCTTTTATGAGGTGTACCGGGTTGAGGCATGGGTGCACGCGCACACAGATAATCCTGCTGCTGCCGCCGACGCGTATCAGAGTGCGATAGTGTTCGAGCCCCGGTCCGCTCCGACACGCTACTGGTATGCTGGCTTCCTGCTGAGGCCGCACATGATCCAGATGGAGCCCGCGAGCAGCTTTTGGTGGCCGAGGGGCTTGACCCGGATTCCGCCGCCGTCCTCGTGGAACTGGCACGGGTGGAGATGTTTCTTGGGCACAATGCAGAGGCCGACGGCCGCCTGCAGCGCGTGTTCAATAATCCAGACGTCTCGACTAGGCAACAGCGTGTCGCTTACGACACTTGGTGTCAGGTGGCACTCAGGAAAGCTTCCGCATTCTTTGACGAAGGGCGCTATTCGGACAGCCTATCTGCTTGCCAAGATGTTCTGACGCGATTTCGTAGCGTACCTGACGAATTGTTAGATGAGCGAATTGTTTCGACCGGGAAGCGTACTCTTGGCGTACTTTCCCAACTGGCCGATCAACTCTCTCTAAGCAGCCTGCTGCCGGAAGTGCAGCGATGCTATGCTGATATAGAGGATATTAGGTTCAATCCCGTTGCAAATATCAAGCTTCCGGTTTCATCTCGCGGTGACGCGACTGGGGACCTCGCCCTATTGCAGCGAATCGGGACGATCTGCACAGGCTCTATCGACAGGGTGAACGTCCCCAAACGCTACGGGTTCATTCGCTTCGAGGGCGACAAGAGGGTTTTCTTCCACTTCTCGGCCTTTCCTCACGCCCTCACCTTTGCGATACCCGGGAATGAGGTCCGTTTCACGATAGTCGAACGAGAGGGGCGGCCAGCCGCCGGCGAAATTGCGATGGTGGGCACTCAATTGGCTGCCGAGGAACCGAGCCAGCCGGGTTGGATAAAGAGTGTATTTCCCGACAAATCGTTCGCTTTCCTTACTGACTCTGCCGGTCATGACTATTTCTTTCACCGAACTAATTTGGCAGCTAGGGTGGAGCTGGAATCTCTAAATGTAGGTGACCGTGTGACATTCCGGATTGGCCAGAACCATAAGGGTCCTGTCGCGGACGATGTTCGCCCACATCCAAGCGAGTTGATCGTTGTCGGACCGTCTTCACCCGCCGGTGCAGACGTCTAGCGATCATGCTGGGTATACCCCTGGGTGACGTAACCAGCCGGCGATGCGTCGGCGTACATCTGGGTTGAAATCGACTATTTGTGACAAGGTAGCGTTGGCCAAACCTTGAGGTGACAGGCTATCGCTCGCATTGGTTACGCTCGCGTCAGCTCTCGAAAGCCAGTATGCAAAGCTGAAGGCTGAGGGCTGCGAAATTGTCCGTTCCGAGAAGGTGTCGGGTGGAAGTCGCGACGGGCGCACCGAGTTGGCGACTGTTTTGGACTTCCTACGGCCAGGCGATGAACTTGTGGTCACAAGGCTGGACCGCCTCGGCCGCGATACACGCGACGTCCTAAATCTAATCTATGAGTGTGAACAGAAGGGAGCGTTCGTCACGGTCCTTGACCCGCATCGTTTCGACAAGAGCTTGCCCTCCCCGGTTAGTTTGATCGCCCCTATTAAGCCTTCAAGAACGACGAAGGAAAGGCTCGGCTTATCGCCCTCGCGCAGAATGTCTTCGTTGGCCTGATATTTCTTCTCCTGAATCGAGATATTCCCCAAGATCGCAATGTCTGATTCTGCGAGTTCCGAGATGGCTTTGAGCTTGCGGATCAAGATTTTGAAAGAAGGAGCATGTGCCATCAAGAACCTATTCGGGTTTGCTCCCAACTTTTAGTTCGCGCTAATGTTCCCGCTGCCCAGAGGAGACGAAGGCCAATGGTCAGTGCGTCGATGATGCGGGCAAAGTTCAGCTTTCCTCAATCCATTTCGCCTGCCGCACCCTGTTCGAAACGGCCGGATCACAACCTGCTTTCCACCGGATTAACGAATGCTATTGCGCGCCAGGAACCTTAAGAGTTCGCAGCCGTTCAACTGTTGGGGCGCACGAAGCAGGCTTTCAATGTCATCGGGTTCCGTGCTGATCGTGGAGACGTCGAGAACTCTCTCCGGGAGGCCGGGTTCGAGGTGATCGCCGGCTTAAAGGGCCTTGAAGCGATTGCGACTTTCGATCGTGAGCCGGAGCGAGTTGCGGCTCTCCTGACAGATATCAGACTTGGGGACGGCCCAAGCGGGTGGGATGTGGCCCGGCACCTCGGTAGCGCCGATCCTACTCTGCCAGTTATATGACAGCGTTGGTCGATGCCATGGCCTGCTACGCAATTGACCGACATCAAATCGACATCCTGTCTCTCGGCTGCGTTGAATCGGAGTTCGCCTTCACTAAGGGCCAAATCGCCAAGGGCGGTATCTGGCACTGGCGCGAGATCATTTCTGCCGCCATGCGCCTGCAAAGCCAGAATGCACTGGGCCAAGCTGGGCAGCTGGTAGGACAACACCGTTTACTACGCGTCGACGGAGCACCTATGAAGTCTAATCCGATCGACCTCGACGACTACACCCGGTCCGCCGCAGAGTTACCTGTTATTGCTGCCTCACTGGTCAAGCAACATGAGGAACGGCTGGCGGCGCTTTTCGCTGCGCCGCGTCCACCCTACAAAGCGGTGTATGGGCCAAGGTCTCAGGACCCGTAAATAGCCACCTGTTCTTCGCACGATGTCGGCTTTCAGAAACCGCCTAAAGCGATCCCGATATTGGGCGCAATGGCCATCCGTTCTGATTAAGTCGTCTTGGCCAGCCGTGGTCTTCACTCGACCCCGCATGATGAGGTATGACCAAGAAGGATGTAGACCAAACCGGAAGAGACAAGGTGCAGGTGCAAGGCGTTGAGAGAAATAGCAGGAACCGAACCAATCCACAGGAATATTTTGTTGGTATTTATGTTGGTAGCAGATGCGGCTAACATTCCCCTAAGTATCTGAAAGCAAAAAAGGATCTTCTTCACTTGAATTCCGCCTCTGGGCACCATCTATTCTTCTCAAGCCGTCTCAGACAGTCTCACACAGCGCGAATTTCGCTGTATTTTCTGCCGCTCGACGTGCTGAACGGGCTTCTCAAGTCGTCCCACGTAGTCTCATTTCATGCGTCGATTTTGAGGCTGCTTTTGAGAGTATTGGGCCAGGTCGACAAGGAGATACCCTCAGAATGCCGCTGTCCGAAGTCCAAATTCGCAAGGTTTTGGCAGGCCGGCGGCGGCGCCAAAATCGCACCGTGGGCTCAGTGCTTTGTTTGGAGCGGCACAGTCTCCAATGTGGAGATCAAGGCCGCGACGCCTCTGGACAGGGATCATGGCTGTTTGGCGGTTGGCTTTGGATAGGCTTTGGTCAATTTGAGGTGCGCCTGTTTGGTTGAGCGAGCGCAATGAAAACGGCCTGGCAGGTTCACTGGGCGTGCCGGTCGGCCGAGGACAATGACCGATCCCAGGGATCGTCGGCGGCGGGTCAGGACATCCTACTTTTTTGCGGCGGACCGGGCCGATAGCGATGCCGCGCGCGCGCAGCGACCTATATCAGTTTTCATGCCGGAGGCTGCCATGGACATGAACAACAGAAAGACGCGGTTCAATATTTGGTACTGGATCGCCGCCTTCTCAGGCGTGATGGTCTTCCAATATTTCTATGCCACGACGCAGCACGTCGCGCAGATCCCATACAGCGAGTTCGAGACCCTGCTGAACGGCGGCAAAATCGCCGAGGTGCAGGTTTCCGATCGTTTCATCCAAGGCCGCTTCAAGGAGCCACAGGGTGGCAAGCCGCTATTCATCACCACGCGGGTCGAGCCTAACCTCGCCCGTGACCTGCAGGAGCACGGTGTCACGGTCACCGGCCAGGTCGAAAGCACTTTCCTGAGCGACCTGCTTTCCTGGGTTGTGCCGGTGCTCGTCTTCTTTGGCCTGTGGATGCTGCTCCTAAGACGCATGGACGGCGGCGTCGGTGGCTTGATGCAGATCGGCAGGAGCAAGGCCAGAATCTACGTCGAAGCCAATACCGGGGTGACGTTCGACGACGTGGCGGGAGTGGACGAGGCCAAGGCCGAGTTGCAGGAGATCGTGGACTTTCTGAAGAACCCGGGCGAATACGGCCGCCTCGGCGGACGCATGCCCAAAGGCGTGCTGCTGGTCGGGCCGCCAGGCACCGGCAAGACCCTGCTCGCCAAGGCTGTCGCGGGCGAGGCCAAGGTGCCGTTCTTCTCGATCTCCGGTTCCGAGTTCGTCGAGATGTTCGTCGGGGTCGGGGCCGCGCGCGTGCGCGACCTCTTCGAGCAGGCTCGGTCCAGGGCTCCAGCGATCATCTTCATCGACGAACTCGACGCGCTTGGCCGCGCCCGAGGAACCACGGTCGGCGGCCACGATGAAAAGGAACAAACGCTCAACCAGCTTCTGGTCGAACTCGACGGTTTCGATCCACAGATCGGCGTCGTGCTGCTGGCCGCGACGAACCGCCCCGAGATCCTCGATCCGGCACTTCTGCGGGCTGGCCGCTTCGATCGACAAGTGCTGGTCGACAGGCCGGACAAGCAGGGTCGCATCAAGATCCTGCAGGTGCATATGGCCACGTCGAAGCTGGCAACGGATGTCAATGCGGAAAAAGTGGCCGCACTGACGCCCGGCTTTACCGGCGCCGACCTGGCCAATCTCGTGAACGAGGCGACATTGCTCGCCACGCGCCGCAAGGCGGATGCCGTAACAATGGAGGATTTCAACAACGCGGTGGAGCGCATCGTCGCCGGGCTCGAAAAGCGCAACAGGCTGTTGAACCCAAAAGAGCGCGAGATCGTCGCTTATCACGAAATGGGCCACGCACTGGTCGCCATGGCGCTGCCTGGCGTCGATCCGGTGCACAAGGTATCGATCATACCACGTGGCGTCGGCGCGCTCGGCTACACCATCCAGCGCCCGACCGAAGACCGCTTCCTCATGACGCGCGAGGAACTGGACAACAAGATGGCGGTGCTGCTCGGCGGCAGGGCGGCGGAGTGGATCGTATTCGACCACCTGTCCACCGGAGCCGCTGATGATCTCGCCAAGGTAACCGACATAGCGCGCGCCATGGTGACGCGTTACGGCATGTCGGCAAGCCTCGGCCATGTGGTTCTGGAAAAGGACCCACGCTCCTTCCTGGCCCCCAACCCGCTCGCCGGCGGGCCGCGCGAGCACGATTACGGCGAGGCCGCCGCCGACGCCATCGACACTGAAGTGCGCGGCATTGTCGAGGCGGCTTTCGAACGAACGGTGGGCCTGCTCACCGAACGGCGCGATCTCCTCGAAAAGGCGGCACGCAGGCTGCTCGAGACCGAGACGCTCGACGAGAACGCGCTCGCGTCGCTGGTCGGAAAGGTTCAGGCAGGGCATCGCGCCTTTCGGGAGGACGGTCGTCGTGGGACTGCGGCGCTGCGAGCGGCCGAAACCCCGCGTGCAAAGCCTCCGAGAGTCGCTGGTCCTGGAACATTGTAATTCATTCGCAGCAATGAGCCGGAAGCTGTAGACCAGCTGGCAAAGGCGCTGCCGGATCCCGGCCGGATCGAGCGATCACCGTTCACGATCGAATGGTATTCGAGCCCCGCTTTGCAAGGCAGTGCCAAGCCGGCCCGGTCGGGAACGCCGGGCTGACAAGGGTGAGTGGCATTTGCTATTCTCCCAAGTTTGCTATTTTCCCAGGGAGGATTGCGACCGAGAAGGCCGCGTCGGCACCGTTGGCGCCGCTTGCTGAGCTTCGGCGACGTGTCTGATCTCCCCTGGCAGGGAGTCCCAGACCTTGTGCATCTGTCCTTCTCCGACATGATGGGCAAGCACCTTGGACACAACCCTGAATGCATCCTTGGAATCGACCGGACGGGTGAATTCCAGCTCCGCCTCGATTTTGGCGAGAAACTCGTCGAGCGACCGCATCTTCTCGGGAGCTTTGGACGGCTGATATTGGTCGTAGAAGGCGCCGCGCACCAGAATCGGAAGCTGCGAGCCGAGGTGGGCTGCAAGATCCGGCTGCATCCGGTCCCGCAGCGCGTGCAGTACCGCGCCGAGAACATGCCAGGCGATTTGCCGATCCGGCCCGATCTCGTCCATGATCTCGTCGAGCCAGATATTCGTCGTCTGCAGTGTCTTGTCGAATACGTCGAGTCCGGTGGCACTCATCGAAATGCTCCTTCCAATCAAATCCGATCACGGCTGTTGTGACCAAACAGCCGTGTCTGCCTGTTGTTCCCGGTGCGCGTTCCCCAGTCGGCATTCAGTGTTGTCGGCGGCTCCGTCTTGACCGGATTCGAGCTGGCCTTCGTCTCGACGACAAGAGCAAGACCGGCAATCGGGGAAATCGAAGTGGAGCAGCCGGACAGTCGTCTAGCGCCGGGGATCGTCCGTCGCCTCGGAAACGCCTTCGAGGGCGATCTTGGCGGCTTCCTCGTCGGTGCGACCGAGGTCGGCCAGGGCAATGACGCCGACGAGGCGCTTATCGTGGTTGATCACCGGAAGGCGGCGCACCTGATGCCTGGCCATGATCTTCGCCGCATCACTGATGTCGGCATCGTCGAAGCACCAATAGACATGCTCGGACATGACCTCGCGAACAGTGGTATTGCCGGCTGAGCGCTCCTCGGCGACGCCGCGCATCACGATGTCGCGGTCCGTCACCATGCCGACCAGCCTGTCATTCTCGCCGACAGGAAGGGCTCCGAGATTGTCGCCCGCATTTTCCGGGCGGCATCCCTGATTGTCGTGTTCGGGCCGACCAGTTCGGTCCGATGACTCATGATCTCCTGAACTTGCATGGGATATTCCTCTCTCTGATTGCCGAGGCAACAAGTCGCCAAAACGCGGCCGTTGCTGGGGATCGCGAGGTTGCCGGGTGGTCGGACGAGGCTCGTACAGATCACTATCTGCAGTGTTCTCGATCCGCGCTAATGCGCGTGATGGCACCTCGCGATCGAAACTATTCTTGGAACGTCCAAGCAGCGAGCGAGTTCCAAAAGAGTGCCGGCGCCGCAGGCTTGTTCACGGGAGTAGCCGCAGGCTAGCCGTTGAGGCCCAAGGCTCAAGCAGGTTGGGGAAGACATACTCTGGGAAACAGATGCACGCGGATCGAAAATCATGGCTATCGTCTTTTCAGATCGCCGCGAGGGCCGGGAACGCCGAGCTTGCGCACGACGAGGACGTCGAGCGGTGCCTTGAGTGCCTGCGCGACCTCGTAGCCAACCGGCACGCCGCCTCGGGGCAGCGCGCCAACACGATCACGTCGTCGCGCCCGGCAAAGCGAACGAGCTCTTCGGCTAGTTGCCGCCCGGCCGCCGACAATTTCGTCGTTCAGGACCCGTACGCCGGAGGGCGCGATTGCCCCCATGGCCAGTTCCTCGTGGCCGGTCTCGCGATCCCGCCAGATGTCATCGACGCGGTCGCCGCAAAGGAGGAAAAAGAGCTTCTGCGCCGCGAGCACCTTTATAGGGGCGGGCGGCCCCCGCCGCGGTTGAGCTCCTTGGTGTCGGCCGGTGGTACGTGGATTTCTCACAGACGAGCGATCAAGAGGTCCGCGCGCTCCTCGCCAAATCCGTGCCCAAGCCTGCCGCTTCCAAAGAGGTCTCGCTATCCGAAGAGGCATCGGCTGGGCACGCGGCCGCCGGCTCGGCGCGCGGCAAAAGATCAACGTAGCGGAGGTGGGTATGGACGGGGTTTCAGTCAGCGAGCAGGTCGTGCGCGTTCCCGCGGATCGCGTCAAGCTTGAAGGCAATCTGTCGATGCCCCCGGATGCTCGCGGCCTTGTGCTCTTCGCCCATGGCAGCGGAAGCAGCCGCCACAGCCCGCGCAACCGCTACGTGGCCGGACGGCTGAACGAGGCGAGCCTCGCCACGTTCCTCGTCGACCTGTTGACGGCCGAAGAGGAGCGGATCGACCAAGTCACTGCCGAGTTGCGCTTCGATATCGGACTGCTCGCCGACCGGCTGATCGGCGTCACGGACTGGCTCGGCGCCTCGCCGAACACGTCGCTCCTGCCGCTTGGCTATTTCGGCGCAAGTACGGGCGCCGGTGCCGCCCTGGTAGCGGCGGCCGAGCGGCCCGACCAGGCCGCGGCCGTGGTTTCGCGTGGTGGCCGGCCCGATCTTGCAGCGCTCGCCCTGCCGCAAGTCCGGGCGCCGACCTTGCTCGTCGTCGGAGGCGCGGACACGCAGGTGATCGCGCTCAACCGCTCGGCGCTGTCGGCGCTCCACTGCGAAAAGGAACTCGCCATCGTCCCTGGCGCGACGCATCTGTTCGAAGAGCCAGGCGCCCTGGACGAAGTCGCGGACCTCGCGAGCCGTTGGTTCTCGCGCCATCTGAGTTCGGAGAGATCGACATCCTGATTGCCGCGCCTTGGATCACCCGGCCCGGGATCATTTGCGTCCTCAACGCGTTAGGACCTCATGTAGGACAGAGACAGCGAGCACTGCCACCCGAATGGCTGTCGCAACCCTTATGTGGGAGAAAGACAATGCCGGATAAGAAAACCATCGAGAAGGCCCAAAAGGACAAACGTGAGGGCAAGTCGCCGAGCACCCAGGCCGGCGAATTCGTGCACGAGGAGATTGACAAAATCCGCCAGGGCGAACACGGCGCGCGATCGACCCAGCAGGCCATCGCCATCGGACTTTCCGAGGCAAGACGCGCAGGCGTAGACCTGCCCCCGCCCAAAAAGGGCAAGGTGAAGGAGAGCACGCGCAAGAGCGCCGAATACGCCTACGAGGCCGGCCAGGGCGAACGCAGGCCGAAACGCCGCCCGCAGGTCTCGAAAGCCGTCTCCAAGGTGCTGGAGCACGAGCCGAAGAGCACGGCGTCGCACGAGGCGCTCTCGCAGCAGGCCAAGCGTGCGGCCTCGCGCCGGACGGCTGAGGAGCGCTCGGCCGCCGCGAAGAAGGCCGCCGAAACGAAAGGCGCTCGCGGAAGGAAGCAGGCAGCGCAGAAGGCCGCCAGAACGCGGGCACACCACGCATAGCGGATAACGCGTCGGCAAGGATCGGCTGAACAGTCCCAGCCACCCAGTCCGGCTAATGCTTGCGCACCTCACTCGACCAGCGCTTCACCTCGTCTTCGGCAAGGCCTCGCCATCGCCCACCAGTTCGGGCGCGGTCGTCCGGATGTCATGGGCGAGACCGACGTCCTCCGAAAACCGCAGGATGACGATATTAGCGTTCGAGAGCGAGGTGGCTCGCTTGAAGACGAGATGTTCGTCGAGAGGAGAGCCATTCGAGTTGACGCAAAGCCCGCCCGGGCATGCCCAGGCGGGCTAACAGCATGCTTGTCAGCTCTTGCAGGCGGCCAAAACCCTCAGAGCCTTGTCTGCACTCGAATAGCTCGAGTACATTTTCTTGCCGATGGCCGTCATCTTTACTCCGTCGGGCTTCGAAGAGACCACCGTGCATGTCTTCGTGCTCGTGTCCTTGGCGACCCAATAGTGAGTCGCAGCAATTGCGGGAGCACCCAACAAGCCCATCAGTGTGGCGGCGATTACAAGGGTTCGTTTCATAGCTTCCTCCATTTTTCGTCTTTCAACAGCAGGCGCCTGCGCCAAAGATCGAGTAGCGGACGACACGACCGGACGGGTGAGTCCGGGCGGCGAATGAACGATGATTAGGAAGCTTTGTTCCCGCCGAAATTTCTTGCCGGCCCGCAAACTATATCCGCCAGGAGTATGACCTTGCCCGGAATTTCCCGAGCTAAGGATTTCCTCGTAACCGGAGCGAGAGTTGGAAGGGACACCCTACACACCGCGCGCGCCATCGCCTTGCCGCACCGTCGGAATGGCACGCCGTCGACGGCGTCATTGCCGTTCACTGAGTATCCCGTCGGGTCGCAGGGAGTATCGCGTCGGGTCGCAGGCCTTCGTTTATTCGGACCGAGCGGGAGTTGCCGCGAGAGTGCGCTTCCGCAGCGATGACCCCTGCACTCCTTGCCGCTTTCAGCAAGGCCTTTTGCGCGTCGCGCGCGCTGCGCCAGCCGTCCAGCGCGTCGCGACAGGCGCGCGCGGCTGCGCGCCAGTTGCGTCCGCGCGCCCATTCGGGCCACTGTTGGTCCAGGCACTCCAACGCCTCGAAGCTGCTTGCGACCTTGCGCGATGCGGTGCGGAACTTAAGGAATACGGGTTCCGGAAAGCGAACGTCGTTCATCACTTCCTCCATCTTTTTCGACGTCTTTTGCGAGCAAGCAATCGGTGCGCCATCGCGGCACGCCGTTCGAGATGGTGATGGTCTGCGCAACGTCAAGTGCACAGCCGGGCCGTCCGCATCCAGGTGCGCAAGGAGGCACGAGAGCCTTTTTCAATGGCTTGGTTTCAAGGGATTTGGTGACGGCAGTAGTGACGGCGAAATCACTTTGCTCACATCAGGCTGCTGGCGGATTTGATTTGCTTGGTGATCCCCCAACCTTAGGGCAAACTGCCTGCCGGGGCGCTAGGAGGAGAAATGAGAGCACGCGCAGCAACGCTTGGGGATCTGGAGGATGTGTTTCACGGCCTCTCCAAGCGGATGTCGGATGAATACGTGGCGGCCGGCAAGGACAGCAAGATCGCCTACGACAATCTGATGATGAATTTGAAAGAAGGCCGTGCTCACGCACTCGTCGAGGGCGACAAGGCCGTGGCGATCATCGCCTGGCATGAGAACAGCGACGCCGCCGATACGCTGTTTGCAGCGCAGGAGGATTTCTTCCGTGCCGCGACCGTTCGCTTCTGCAAGCGGCATATCAGGCACATCCAGGCGCTCGCCGGCAACCTCCCCATCCACTCGCGCAGCTGGCTCCAGGGACCTGACGTCGCCAGATGGTTTCATATCATCGGCTATGTCGAGCGTGGCCAGGAGAGCGGTGCCACTCTGTACGAGCTGCCCCCGGCCTCAGCCAAATAGAAATCGGCGCTTGTTGCAAAGCGCAGCGAGCGATAGAGCCGACGAAGCGCTCTCCCGGGGCGCCGAGACGCTCCGCCATCAGCCGTCCTGGTTGAGCCTGACGCGCTGCCGTTGATTTCCAGAGGTTTCCTGCGACTATCGGCATGCGCCTGCGACAGATCGAGGTCGAAACAATGTATCCCGAGTACTCCGATGACGTTTTCGTCGATCTCGTGCCCGAGCTGTTCGGCCCGTCGGAAACAATCGTGGCCCGCTATCGGGGACTTCTCGCCACCGCCTTTCGCTATCGATCCGGTGTTGCCGGTCTTCGGATCAGCAACGCAAAGGGCGAAATCGTCATGCTGCCCTTCCAGGGACAGCAGATTTGGGACGCAACGTTCCTCAACCGCTCCCTGACCATGCGCTCGATGTTCGACGAGCCCGTCGTGACCCGGGACTACCTCTCGAACTACGGCGCGTTCTTCATTCACTGCGGCGTCACCGCGATGGGCAATCCTGGCCCGGATGACCGCCACCCGCTTCACGGCGACCTGCCAAATGCGCCCTATGGGCATGTGCAACTGGTCGCCGGCAGCAATTCCGAAGGGCCCTTCATGGCCTTGACCGGGCACTGCCGACAGACCGTCGCCTTTAGCCACGACTATGTGATGAAGCCTACCGTGCGGCTGCAGCGCGACGCCACAAGCGTGGCTGTCGACATTGCCATCGAGAACCTGAAACGCTCGCCCATGGAGCTGATGTACCTGGCGCACATCAACTTCAGGCCGGCCGATGGCGGGCGCCTGATCGACACCGTCGCCGATGATCACGCCGACATTGTCGTGCGCCAAGTGCTTCCACCCTTTTTTGAACCGAGCGAAAGCTATCTTGCCTATCGCGACGCCGTCGTAGCCGACCCTTCGCGGCATCGCATATTGACCAAGGGCGAGCCGATCGATCCCGAACTCGTGCTGACGATGAAGGCGAAGGCAGACGCCGAGGGCTGGGCGCACGCCCTGCAGGTCCATCCGGACCGGACGGCGGATTTCGTCAGCTTTCGCCCCGACGAGCTCAATTATGCCGTGCGCTGGATCACGCGTGGTGCTGATCAGGACGCGCTTGGCCTCGTGCTGCCGGCGACCGCCGAACCCGACGGCTATCTTGCGGCGAAGGAAAGAGGTCGCCTGGTTCGCGTCGCGCTGGGGGAAACATTCCGCTGCGCCCTGCGCTTTGGCGCTATGAACGCGGAGGAGGCCACGCAACGAGAACAGGTCATTGAAGCGTTGAGGGGTAACGGCCGGTAGCTGGGGCCCCTCACCGCCGATTGACGGTGACCGTCAGGATCGACATGTGGTTCTCGCAGGCATGCACCTCGAAGCTGGGGTGCACGCAGGGAAAAGCATCAAGATGCTTCGCCATCGTCCGCTCGAATTCGTCTGTGCGTCTCACCTTCGCAGCAGCCACATCAGCATCGGGCCGCCGATCAGCGTGGCGACGAGGCCGGCGGGGATCTGGCGCGGGAAGATGGCTGTGCGACCGATCCAGTCGGCGACGACCATGATCAGCGCGCCGGCGAGCACCGCACCAATGGCCTGCGGCAGCGCCCGGGAAAGGCCAAGGCGACGGGCAAGGTGCGGCGCCATCAGGCCGATGAAGGTCAGCGGGCCAACGATCAGCGTCGAGGCGGCGGTGAGCGCCGCGACCATCAGCAGCACAAGAAGCCGCGTCCTCTTCAGGTTGATGCCAAGGCCTTGCGCGGCAGCGGAGCCAAGCGGCAGGATGTCGAGCCAGCGTATGAAGAGAGGCGCGAGCGCGAAGAGGCAGACGGCGATGCCACCGGTCAGCAGGGCGGCGCCAATATCGACGCCATAGGTCGAACCAGTGAGCCAGTTGAGCAGCAGCATTGCGCGAGGATCGCCGGTGGCGGTGAGCACAAGGATCAGCGCATCGAACAAGGCCGTCAGTGCAATGCCAGCAAGCAGCAACCGCTCCGGCGCATAGGCGGCACGGCGGCCGATCGACAGCGTCACCAGAAGAGCGCTGAAGGCGCCGATGGTTGCCGCCGCCGTCTGAACCGGGCGTCCGGCATCGGAGAGCGCAAACAGCGCCACCATCATGCCAAGCGCGGCACCGGCGCTGATGCCCAGCACTTCGGGGCTGGCCATCGGGTTGCCGGTCAGCCGCTGCATCATAAGCCCGGCGAGCGCCAGCATCGCGCCGGCGCTCAGGGCGGCAAGCACGCGATGCCACCGCCACGACAGCAGAGGCTGCAGCTCATCGCCGAAAGCGAAGGTCCAGCCATGCGGCCCCGGGCCATAGAGCAAAGCCAGGCCCAGCAGCAAAAACAGAGCCAAGCCGATCGCCGCAAGCATGAGTCCGGGCCGGCTTGCGCGTGGCAGGCGCGCGGCCGTCAAGGCCGGGGGTTCCAAGCCAGGGGCAAGTCGCGGCAGCAGCCAAAGCAGCAGCGGCGCGCCGAGAAGTGCTGTGATCGCCCCGGTCGGCAGCAGGTCGCCTTGCGGTCCGGTGGCGATCTGCACGGCTTGGTCGGCGGCCCACAGCAACGCGCCGCCGATAAGCGGCGCCATCACCAGCTGCTGGCCCAGCCGTCGTGCGCCGCCGATGCGCGCAAGGGTGGCTGCGGCCAGGCCGACGAAGCCGATGACGCCGACAGCGGCAACGACGAAGGCGATCAGCGCGACGGCGGCTGCCAGTCCGGCGAAGCGATAGGCGCCGAGCGGCACGCCAAGGCTGCGCGCGCCTTCATCGTCGAGGCCAAGCAAGGTCAGCGGCCGCGCCATGAGGAAGATCGCCAGCGCAACAGTGCCGATGCGTGGCAAAAGCCACAGCGTCGTCGACCAGTCCTGCTGGCCGAGCGAACCGGCGCCCCAGATGAACAGGCTGGCAAGCCATTCATGCCGCAGCACAATGAGAGCGGCACCGATGGCGCCGGCATAGAGGCTGATCACAAGCCCCGCCAGCACGACCGAAAGCGGCGACAGGCCCTTGTGCCAGGACAGAGCGAAGACGGCGGCCAGCGCCGTGAAGGCGCCAGCCAGCGCCACCCATTCGCGGCCGAACGCAAGCAGGGACGGTGACAGAAGCGTCGCCAGTGCCAGCGCCAGATAGGCGCCGGCCGAGACGCCGACCGTTTCGGGCGAGGCGAGCGGATTGCGTAGAACCTGTTGCAGGACCGTTCCAGAAAGCCCGAGTGCGGCGCCGCACAAAAGGCTGACCGCAAGCCTGGGCAGGAAAGCGTAGTGGACGAGCACCTGCCGCATGTCGGCGATAACGGGGGCGGCGAGCGATTGGAGCCAGAGCGCCGATGGCAGCTGCACCGTGAGGTTTGAGACGGTTGCCGCTACCCCCGCCGCGACCAGCATGGCGCAAAGCAGGATCGCGCCTACCGGCTGGTTGCCGAGAAAGCCCCCTGGCAAGGCTCGGCCGGCCGACGCAGGCTTTCCCTCTTGAACGATGGTCGCAGCACCGTCAGCCATGAGCAGCTTCCGCGGTCATTGCCGACGCCAGGACCCGGGCAAAACGGGTCGCGGACGGAAGCGCGCCGAACATCAGCACGGCGGGAAGACGCATGATCGAGCGGTTGCGCACGAAAGGCATGGCGTTCCAGACCGGACTTTCGGTCAGCGTGCCGCCGGCGCCCTCGGGCAAGGGTTCGAGATAGGCCAGGCGTGCGTCGCTGGTTGTCGCCAAACCGTCGATGCCGACGGTCGAAAACCCCCAATAATTGGTCTCGCCCGTCCAGGCGTTGCTGAGCCCGATGCGGTCGAACACCTCCTGAAACAGGCTTTTTGCGCCAAAGACACGCACATTGCGCGGGTCCATGAAGCTGACGACATAGATCGGCTGCGCCGAAAGCGGCGCCAGCTGCTGGCGAACTTCTGAAAAATAAGCATCCGTTGCTGCGATCAGCGCTTCGCCTTCGCTTTCCTTGCCGACAAGCCTGGCGAGTTGGCGCGTCGCCTCGACGGCGCGCCGATAGGGCTGCCCGGCTTCGGTATAGAGCCCGATCGTCGTCACCGGCGCCACGCGTTCGAGCAGCGGCTTGATGCCGTCGAGATACGGCATGGCCAGGATGATGTCGGGCCTGAGTTGCTGCAGCAATTCGAGATTGGGTTCGAGCAGCGTGCCGACATCGGCGATATCGGCCGGCAGCGGCGGCTCGACGACCCAGGTCTCCCACACTTGACGGTCGGCAATGGCAACCGGCGTCACACCCAGCGTGAGCAAGGTCTCGGCCAGCCCGTCATCCAGGCAGACGATGCGTGGCCGGCGGGGTTCGGCCGTCGCCGACGCCATGCCCGCGAACGGCAGCGTGAAAAGCCCCAGTGCCCGGCGCCGGGTCATTCGACACGGACGATCGGACGTGGCTCTCGGCTGGAGCTCTCGGTCTCTCTGCACTGCGGCGCGCCTGCTTTTCGATCTGGACTCCCGATTGAATATGAAACATGAGATTAATCGTCAACATTTACGCGCTCCGACAGGTCTGCTTTTTTGCCCGACCGAATGTCAGGCGCAACCCGTCCGCCGGCCGCAGGCGATTCGGCCTGCGGGAGCCCCGTGCGCATCACGCGAAAATCGCAGTCCGCGAAACGCAATCCGCCTGCCGAATCATTTTTCCTCCACGACTGCATCCCATGATAGAGGGACGGCAATCGCCGGGTCCCGGATAGCCAGAGACCCGAAGACGGTCAGGGCGCGAATCAAAAAGGCGGCTGTGAGCCCCCGGCCAAATGACGTCAAAAGACCGGTCGAACGCATCAAGGCAGTGCGATCGGGTTGCGCTCGGCAAGGCTTGATGATTTGTTGCCGCTATACGGAGAACGAATGATGCGAGAGCCTGTCGGTCAAGACGAGTATGGGTCGACCAACCCCTTCGATCCGGACGACCTGCCGACGTTGAACGCGATCGGTCCGAGCATGGGAAGCGGCAACGATTTCGAGAAATACGCCGTTGCCGTGATCATCGTGTTCGGCGCGCTGATCATTGGCGGATTGATGGCCGCATCGATGGTCTTCGGGCACCGCAACGGCTTCCTCTTCGCGCTTGGCGGCGCCACGTCCGCCTGGATATCCGGCAACGCGCTGCTGCTCGACCGACCGCGCATCTACGCGCTGTTCGTCGGCATTGCCGCCGTGATGCTGATTGCCTCCACCATCACGCTGGTCTTGTGACGACCATCGCTTCTATGCGCCAATCCGCTTGAGCAGCGGGCCCAGCCCGAATCGCCACGCTGCTCCAAGCCCACTCCAGCCTTGCCAAGCTCAGTATCCGAGCGCCTCGCCAGAGGCCGCGCGGCTGTCGATGGCGCCGTTATAGCGCGCGCCGCCGCCCTTCTCGATTTCCGCCAGACTTTTGCCGCCGACCAGGATGCCCGCCGCCTGGCCCCAGGTCTGGTCACCGAGATCGAGGTGATAACCCATGCCGGCCAGCAGCTTTTCGGTATCCGGCGACAGACCGAACGGCTCGATATAGACCTTATCGGGCAGCCACTGGTGATGGATACGCGGCGCGTCGATCGCCTCCTGGATGTTCATGCCGTGGTCGATGACATTGACGATGGCTTCCAGTGTGATGGTGATGATGCGCGAGCCGCCGGGGCTGCCTATGACCATGAACGGCTTGCCGTCCTTGGCCACCACGGTTGGGCTCATCGACGATAGCGGCGTCTTCTTGGGCTGGATGGCATTGGCCTCGCCCTGAACCAGACCATAGAGGTTGGGCACGCCAGGCTTCTGGGTGAAATCGTCCATCTCGTTGTTGAGCAGGATGCCGGTGCCATCGGCGACGACGCCGGCGCCGAAGGAGCCGTTCAACGTGTAGGTGACCGCGACCGCGTTGCCGTCACTGTCGATGATCGAATAATGGGTTGTCTCCTTGCTCTCGCCAAAACCCTTCGGCATCAGGTCCTGCGACACGCCGGCCCGGAACGGGTCGATCTTGTCGCGGATATCCTTGGCGTAGGCCTTATCAAGCAGTTTCGTGACCGGGTTGTCGACGAAACTGGGATCGCCTAGCGCCGAATTGCGGTCGACATATGCGTAGCGCATCGCCTCCACCATGACATGGACCGTCTCGGCCGAGCCTGCACCGAGATAGGACAGCGGATAGCCTTCCAGCACGTTGAGGATTTCGCAGATGATGACGCCGCCTGAGCTTGGCGGCGGCGAGGAGGTGATCTCGTAGCCGCGATAGGAGCAGGTCACGGGCTTCAGTTCGCGGACCGCATATTGTTCGAAATCCGGCTTGGCCAGGATGCCGCCCTTGGCGCCACTCGCCTTGACGATGGCGTCTGCGATAGCGCCTTTATAGAAGGCATCAGGACCTTTTTCGGAAATGGCGGCGAGCGAGGCCGCAAGATCAGGCTGGATCAGCCTCTCGCCGATGCCATAGGGCTTGCCGCCGGGTTTCAGGAAAATGGCGGCGGCGGCGGGGTCCTTCGCCAGCCTGTCGGCGCTGCCGGCAAAAGAGACGGCGTCGCCCTGATTGAGGATGAAGCCATCCTTGGCAAAGCTGATTGCCGGCGCCATCAGATCCTGGCGGGACAATTTGCCGTATTTTTCGCGTGCCATCTCGAAACCAGCCACCGAGCCCGGCACGCCGACGGCGAGATAGCCGTCGAGGCTGGCACCCTTCACCGGGTTGCCGTCCTTGTCGAGATACATGGTCTTGGTCGCCGACAGCGGCGCCCGCTCGCGGAAATCGAGGAAGGTCGATTTGCCATCCTTGAAGCGGATGGTCATGAAGCCGCCGCCGCCGATATTGCCGGCATTGGGGTAGACGACGGCGAGTGCATAGCCGACGGCAACCGCCGCATCGACAGCATTGCCGCCCTTCTTCAAGACTTCGATGCCGACTTCGGAGGCCAGATGCTGGGCCGTCACCACCATGCCGTGCTCGCCTTTGGCCGGCGCCGGCGAGGCAGCAAAAGTCAACTGTAGTGGCGCAATCGCAAAGGCGACGGAGAGACTAACGGCGATCAGGGTTCGACGGTTGAGAGGCATGGCGGTTCTCCGGGCGGGGGGTGCGCCTAGAAGAGCCTCTCGGATCAATCGAGTCCATTCACAAAACGGTCCCTCACGAAGCAAACCGGTGAGGGGCAATATCGGCTGGGAGTTCGCCTCAGACAATGCCGCCCGAACCGCCGGCGACCGCCGGGCGTTCCGCGGCGACCTTGGCGCGGTAGCCCGCCGCCCGATAGGCCGCAACCGGGTCGATGGCGCCGCCGGTCTTCAATCGCGCCATGGCCAGGATCGGCTCGACATCGGTGCGGTAAGCGACTTTCAACGTCTGCGTCGCCATCAGCGCGTCGTTGCCGTCCTGGTACCCTTCGAGCGCCTTGCGGTCGACCAGCAGCGCCTGCGCATAGGCGCGCTGCACCTCGACCGCCGACAGCATCAGGCTTTCGATCGGGTCGGTGACATTGTGGCTTTGGTCAAGCATATGCGCGGGATCAAAACCCTCGGCGCCCGAAAGCTCGGCATCGACCAGTTCATTGAAGACAAGGAACAGCCGGTAGGGATCGATCGAACCGGCGTCGAGATCGTCGTCGCCATATTTCGAATCGTTGAAATGGAAGCCGCCGAGTTTTTTAAACTGGATCAGCCGCGAGACGATCATCTCGATGTTGACGTTGGGGGCGTGGTGGCCGAGATCGACCAGGCAGAACGCCTTGTCGCCCAGTTCCCTAGCGATGATGTAGTTGGTGCCCCAATCCTGCACGACGGTGGAATAGAAGGCCGGCTCGTACATCTTATGTTCGCTGAACAGCCTCCAGTCAGCGGGCAGCCCAGCATAGATCTCCTTCATGGCGTCTAGATGGCGCTCGAATGCCTTGGCGAAATTCACCTGGCCGGGAAAGTTCGAACCGTCGCCGATCCACACCGTCAGCGCCTTCGAACCCAGCGTCTTGCCGATCTCGATGCATTCGAGATTGTGCTCGACCGCTTGCCGGCGCGTCCCGGCATCGGCATGCGAGAGCGAGCCGAATTTGTAGGAGAGTTTCTGGTCCTTCGCATCCGAGAAAGTGTTGGAGTTCATGGCGTCGAAGCCGAGGCCAAAGCGCGAGGCTGCCTGCTTCAGCCGGTTCGGATCGGCCTTGTCCCACGGAATGTGCAGCGATACGGTCGGCGTCGCCTGAGTCAACTGCTTGATCACGGCGCAGTCCTCGATCTTGTCGAAGATGTCGCGGGGTTCACCGACGCCGGGAAAGCGGGCAAAGCGGGTGCCGCCGGTGCCGACGCCCCAGGACGGAATCGCCACCGCGAATTTCTCGACCTTGTCGCGGATGGCATCGATGGCGATGCCGCGACGGTCGAGGCGTTCGCCGAGCGAGGCGTAGTCGCGCTCGAGGTTGGCTTTGCGCGCGGCGTTGTCTTTGCCGACGACGTCGGCGGAGATGATGGTTTCGGACACTGCTATTCCTCCCAAAATGCTTTCGGCCGGCGCTGCCCGTCATCCGCCTGCCGGAAGCGCTTCGGCGTCGGCGGCGCCGCCTTCAGATCATTAGCGCGTAAAACTCTGCGCGTTGCCCGCGTCGACATTGATGATGTTGCCGGTCGACTTGGCCGACATGTCGGAGGCGAAGAAATAGATCGCTTCGGCGATGTCTTCCGGGAAGACCGAGCGCTTCAGCATCGAACGCGAGCGATAGTGCTCCTCCAGATCGTCGGTCGACATCTTATAGGCGGCGGCGCGCTGTTCCTTCCATTCGCCGCTCCAGATCTTCGAGCCGCGCAGCACCGCGTCCGGGTTGACGACATTGACCCTGATCTGGGCTTCCGCTCCCTCCAGTGCGAGGCAGCGAGCGAGATGGATCTCGGCGGCCTTGGCGGTGCAGTAGGCGGCGGCGTTGGGCGAGGCGGCGAGTCCGTTCTTGGAGGCGACGAAGACGACGTTGCCGCCGATGTTCTGCACGCGGAACAGCCGGAACGCCTCCCTGGAGACCAGGAAATAACCGGTCGACAGGATATCCATGTTCTTGTTCCACAGCTCCAGCGCCGTCTCCTCGATCGGCGCCGAGGAGGCGAGGCCCGCGTTCGACACCAGAATGTCGATGCCGCCGAACTCGACCGCCATCTCGGCAAAGCCGGAGATAACCTGCTCCTCCGAGGTGACGTTGATCGGCACCGGCCGGACGAAATCCTTGCCATAGGCTTTGGACAATTCGTCATTGGCGCTGGCGAGCGCTGTCTCGTCGATGTCGGCCAGCACGACGCAGGCGCCTTCGCGCAGCAGCCGGTTGGCGGTCGCGCGACCGATGCCGCCGGCGCCACCGGTGACCAGCGCGATCTGGCCGGCAAGCGCCTTCGGCTTCGGCATGCGCTGCAGCTTCAGATCCTCGAGCAGCCAGTACTCGATGTCGAAGGCTTCCTGCGCGGGTAGGCCGACATAGGACGAGACGGTCGAGGCGCCGCGCATGACGTTGATGGCGTTGACATAGAATTCGCCCGAGATGCGAGCCGTCGCCTTATCGCCGGCGAAAGTGAACATGCCGACGCCGGGCATCAGATAGACAACGGCGTTGGGATCGCGGATGGCGGGCGAGTCGGCGTGCTTGCAGCTGTCGTAATAGGCCTGATAGCCAACACGATAGGCCGCGACGTCGTCGGCGAGGCGCGCGATGACGGCATCGACATCGGGCTTTGCCGGATCGAACTCGATGACCAGCGGACGGATCTTGGTGCGCAAGAAGTGGTCAGGGCACGACGTACCGAGCGCCGCCAGCGGTCGCAGATTCCTGGAGTTGACGAATTCGAGAACGGCGGGCGAATCGTCGAAATGACCTGTTTTGTGGCTCTTTTCCGAGATCAGGCCGCGGATTTTCGGCATCAGTTTCGCGGCAATGGCGCGGCGTGAAGTGGAATCGAGCGACTTGACTGCTTCGCCGCCGAAGATGGCGACGCCTTCGGAGCGGCGCTCGAACCATTCGATCGCCTGATTGATCACCGAGATCGTCGTCTCATAGCATTCCCGAGGAGTGTCGCCCCAGGTGAACAGGCCGTGGCTTTCCAGGATGACGCCCTTGGCCGCGGGATGTTCGAGGCAGAATTTCTCCAGCCACAGGCCGAGTTCGAAGCCGGGACGCTTCCACGGCAGCCAGCCGATGGCGTCGCCGAAGATCTCCCCGGTCAGCGCCTTGGAATCCTTGGCCGCGGCAATGGCGATGATGGCGTCCGGATGCATGTGATCGACAAAAGGCTTCGGCACATAGGCATGCAGCGGCGTGTCGATCGAGGCGGCGCGCGGATTAAGGTTGAAGGTGCAGTGCGGAAGGAAGCCGACCATTTCGTCTTCGTGCTCAACGCCGCGATAGAGGCCTTTGAGCGCGCGCAGCTTGTCCATGTAGAGGGTGGCAAAGCCGTCAAGCTTGATCGAGGCGCTGTCGCCGCCCGAGCCCTTGACCCAAAGCACCTCGACATCCTCGCCGGTGAGCGGGTCTTTCTGCCATATCTTCGAGGAGGTGTTGCCGCCGCCATAATTGGTGACGCGCTTGTCGGAGCCAAGCGTGTTCGAGCGATAGACCAGAAGTTCCGGCTCGCTCATCGCTTGAGCCTTGGCCTCGTCCCACAGATTGGCGAGCCGCGTGCCGGTGCGCTTGTCGAGCATATGCAATCCTCCCGAAGGCACGCAAACGGTGCGGCCAATTTTTCCCGAATTTCCACGGAAGCAGCCGACTTGTCAATCACAAACGATCAAGGCCGATCATATTGCACTGCACAATGAAATTATATGATCGGAAATGATTGACACTGCGCGTTTTGGGTGCCTAGATGCCGAGGCAGGGAGGAACCATGCACGAAAAAGAGCGCCACAGGATCATTCTGTCCGCCGTCCAGGAAAAACCTGTGGTGACGGTTCAGGAGATGGTCGACCTGACGGAGTCCTCCGAGGCGACGATCCGGCGTGACATCGCGGCACTCCATGTCCAGAAGCGCCTGCGCCGTGTGCGTGGCGGCGCTGAAGCAATCTCGCCGCCGCAGTTCATTGGGCTGGCCGGCCGGCCCTTTTCCGTCAATGAAACGATCAACGCCTCGCAGAAGCGGGCAATCGCGAGTGAAGCGGTCGAGCTGTGCAAGGACGGTGAGCCGATCATCATCAATGGCGGCACCACCACCTTCCAGATGGTGCATTTCCTGACCGGCCGCCGCATGCCGATCTTCACAAATTCGTTCCCGATCGCAGAGCACCTGCTCAAGCACTCCAAGAATACGGTGATGCTGTCTGGAGGTACCATTTATCGCGAGCAGAACATCATCCTGTCGCCCTTCGACAATGACGTGACGCGCAATTTCTATGCGCGCCGCATGTTCATGGGCGCGCAAGGGCTTGGGCCGCTCGGTTTGATGGAGGGCGACCCGCTGCTGATCCAGGCGGAGCAGAAACTGATCGACCAGGCCGACGAACTGGTGGTGCTGGTCGATTCCTCGAAATTCCGCAAACGCTCCAGCCTGATCCTGTGCGGCCTTTCGCGCATCGCCACCGTCATCACCGATGACGGCATCGAGGATCGCGAAGCCAAGATGTTAGAGACCGCCGGCGTGACGCTGATCGTCGCCCGCAAGTCGGCAAAGGAAGAATCTTCGCTGCAGGCCTGAGACACTCTCACGCCAGCAGCGGCGATGGAATGCAACGCTCAAGGGAGGATATTCGATGAGCTTCTTGAAGAAATTGATGGTGACCGCGGCTTTTTCAGCCGCCATGTTCGTGAATGCAGCCTATGCCGAGAACGTCAAGATCGCGCTGGTGGTGAAGTCGCTCGGCAACGGGTTCTTCGATGCCGCCAACAAGGGCGCCGAAGAGGCGGCCAAGGAACTTGGCGACGTCGACATCATCTACACCGGCCCGACCAAGGCGACCGCCGAAGCGCAGATCGAAGTGGTCAATTCGCTGATCGCCCAGAAGGTCAACGCCATCGCCATTTCGGCCAATGACGCCGACGCGCTGGTGCCGGTGCTGAAGAAGGCGATGGAACGCGGCATCACCGTCATCTCCTGGGATTCGGGCGTCGCCAAGGAAGGCCGCCAGCTTCACCTCAACCCGTCCGACACCGGACTGATCGGCGAGACCATCATCAAGCTTGCCGCCGATTACCTGCCGGAAGGCGGCGAAGTCGCCATCCTGTCGGCCTCCTCGACCGCCACCAACCAGAACGCCTGGATCGATGCGGCCAAGAAAATCCTGCCGGAGAAGTTCCCCAAGATCAAACTCGTCGCCACCGTCTATGGCGATGACGATTCGGCCAAGAGCACGGACGAGGCCAAGGGCCTGTTGAAGTCCTATCCGAATCTCAAGGCGATCATTGCGCCGACCACCGTCGGCGTCGTCGCCGCCGCCCAGGTCGTCACCGATGCTAACCTGATCGGGAAGGTCAATGTCACCGGTCTGGCGCTGCCGTCCGAGTTCAAGAAGTTCATCGACAACGGCGCCAGCCAGGCGGTTGCGCTGTGGAACCCGATCGACCTCGGCTATTCGGCCGTCTACCTCGCCCATGATCTGGCGGTGAAGAAGGAAGAGGCGAAGCCTGGTGCCACGCTGTCGATCGGCCGCGTCGGCAAGGTCACGCTCGACGACACCAACTCGGCTGCGATGGCTCCGCCCTTCCAGTTCGACAAGTCGAACATCGAGAAGTTCTCCAAGATCTATTGATCCTGGGCGCTCTTCAAACGGGCGGGGGGGCACCTCACACCCCCCCGCGACTTCAAACGGACCTTGTTTCAGGGCTTGATACGACTATGGACGCGACAGCCCAACACAGCGCGGCAACCGAGCGGCCTCCGGCCTTGGCTCCACGCCTGACGCTGTCCGGCATCTCCAAGAGCTTTCCCGGCGTGCGCGCGCTGCACAATGTCAGCCTGTCGCTCTATCCGGGGCAGGTGACCGCATTGATCGGTGAGAACGGTGCCGGCAAGTCGACCCTGGTCAAGATCATGACCGGCATCTACCAGCCCGACACGGGCACAATCAGCATCGACGGCCAAGCCGTCACCCTGCCCAGCGCGCACGCGGCTTTCGGACACGGCGTCACCGCCATCCACCAGGAAACCGTGCTGTTCGACGATTTGACGGTTGCCGAGAACATCTTTCTCGGTCACGCCCCGCGCACGCGTTTCGGCACCATCGACTGGCGCACGATGCGCAAGAATGCCCGCGAAGTGCTCGACACCATGCATGCGGGTCATATCCACGCCGACGCCCGGCTGAAGGATCTCGGCATCGCCAACAAGCATTTGGTCGCCGTGGCCCGGGCCATGTCGATCGACGCTCAGATCGTCATCATGGACGAGCCGACCGCCGCCCTTTCGATGAAGGAGATCGAGGAGCTCTTTTTGCTGATCGAGTTCCTCAAGAGCGAAGGCAAGGCGATCCTGTTCATCAGCCACAAGTTCGACGAGATCTACCGCATAGCCGACCGCTACACGGTGTTCCGCGATGGCGAGATGGTCGGCGAAGGCCTGATCAGGGATGCGGGCCAAAGCCAGATCGTGCGCCTGATGGTCGGCCGCGCTGTCGACCATATCTTTCCGCAGCGCAAGGCTGAGATCGGCGCGCCGGTGCTTTCCGTTTCCGGCCTGTCGCATCCGACCGAGTTCAACGATATCAGTTTCGAACTGCACAAGGGCGAAATCCTCGGCTTCTACGGCCTTGTCGGCGCTGGTCGCAGCGAGGTGATGCAGGCGATATCGGGCATCACGCGCACCTCAGCCGGCACGATCACGCTCGAAGGCAAGGCGATCGCGCCGAAATCGGCGGCGGATTCGATCGAAGCCGGCATCGTCTACGTGCCGGAAGAGCGCGGCAAGCAGGGCGTGGTGATCGGCCTGCCGATCTTCCAGAACGTCTCGCTGCCTTCGCTCAAGCGCACCTCCAGATCCGGCCTGCTGCGGCTGTCGGAAGAATTCGCGCTCGCCCGCTCCTTTACCGAGCGGCTCGACCTGCGCGCCTCCTCGCTCAGCCAGGATGTCGGCACGCTGTCGGGCGGCAACCAGCAAAAGATCGTCATCGCCAAATGGCTGGCGACGGCTCCCAAGGTGATCATCCTGGACGAGCCGACCAAGGGCATCGACATCGGCTCCAAGGCCGCCGTGCACGGCTTCATGGCCGAGTTGGTGGCGCAGGGCCTGTCGGTGATCATGGTGTCGTCGGAACTGCCGGAAATCCTTGGCATGTCCGACCGCATCGTGGTCATGCGCGAGGGTCTCGTTGCTGCTGTCTTCGACAACAAGGGCCTGGACGCCGAGACGCTGGTCAGGACGGCAGCAGGGATCGCCGCATGAAGGCATTTTTCAAATATCGTGAAATCTGGTTGCTTGCCGCCATCGTCGTGCTGATCGGGCTGATATCGACGCGCTTCCCGGCCTTTGCCGATCCCGGCAATTTGCGCCAGGTGTTCAACGACACCTCGATCCTGATGATCCTGGCGCTTGGCCAGATGGTTGTGATCCTGACCCGGTCGATCGACCTGTCGATGGCGTCCAATCTCTGCTTCACCGGCATGGTGGTGGCAATGCTGAACGCCGCGCATCCGGCAATCCCGATTCCGCTGCTGATTGGCATCGCCCTGGTCGTCGGCCTGGTGCTCGGCGCCATCAACGGCCTGCTGGTCTGGCGGCTGAACATCCCGTCGATCGTGGTGACATTGGGCACGCTGACCATCTATCGCGGCGCCACCTTCGTCCTGTCGGGCGGCGCCTGGGTCAATGCCGACAAGATGAGCCCGGACTTCATCGGCTTCCAGCGGGCGGCATTCCTCGGCATTCCGGTGCTGTCCTGGATCGCCATCCTGGTCATCGTGCTGTTCTTCGTCCTGATGACGCGCACCGCGCTCGGCCGCTCGATCTATGCCATCGGCGTCAACCCGACGGCTTCGGTCTATGCCGGCATCGATGTCGGCCGGACGAAATTCATCGTCTTCTGCATCTCCGGCATGATCGGCGGCCTCTCGGGATATCTCTGGATCTCCCGCTATGTGATTGCCTCGGTCGAGGTCGCCAACGGCTATGAACTCAACATCATCGCCGCCTGCGTCATCGGCGGCATCTCGATCGCCGGCGGCATCGGCTCGGTCGGCGGCGCAGTTCTCGGTGCGCTGTTCCTCGGCATCATCTCCAACGCACTGCCGGTCATAAACATCTCGCCCTTCTGGCAGATGGCGATCTCGGGCAGCGCCATCATTCTGGCCGTCGTGCTCAACGCGCGCGGCGAACGCCGGCAGGGCCGCATCATCCTGAGAAAGGTGGAGGCGGCATGACCGACATCCCTGCCCCGCGCCACATTCCCGACCGGCTCGACAAGCCGCTGCGTTCGGCGATCTTTTCCTGGGAAGCGCTGCTGGTCGTGGTGGCGGTGGCGATCTTCGCCATCAACAGCTTTGCCTCGCCGTATTTCCTCGACCCGTACTCGCTGTCCGATCTCACCTTCAATTTCACCGAGAAGGGTCTGATCGCCTTCGCCATGGCACTGCTGATCATTTCGGGCGAGATCGACCTGTCGGTGGCCGCGATCATCGCGCTGGCGTCGACCATGATGGGCATGGCGGTGCAGGCCGGGGCCGGCATGCCGGTGCTGGTGCTGATCGGCATCGTCGTCGGGCTCGGCTGCGGCGCCTTTAACGGCCTGCTGGTGACAAGGCTCGGCCTGCCCTCCATCGTCGTCACCATCGGCACGATGAGCCTGTTTCGCGGCATCGCCTTCATCATCCTCGGCGACCAGGCTTACAAGGGCTATCCCGATGGCTTCGCGTTCTTCGGCCAGGGCTATGTCTGGCGGGTGGTGTCGTTCGAACTGGTGCTCTTCCTGATCGCGGCCGTCGTTTACTGGTTCCTTCTGCACCGCACGAGTTTCGGCCGTCGTGTCTTTGCCATCGGCAACAACCCGGTCGCAGCACAATTTTCCGGCGTGCGCGTCGGCCGCACCAAGTTCATCCTGTTCTGCCTGACCGGGCTGATGTCGGGCATCGCCTCGGTGCTGATCACCTCGCGGCTCGGTTCGACCCGACCCTCGATCGCGCAGGGCTATGAACTGGAAGTCATCACCATGGTGGTGCTCGGCGGCGTCAGCATTCTCGGCGGCGCCGGCAGCATTCTGGGCGTCGTGCTGGCCGCCTTCATCATGGGGCTGGTGACCTTCGGGCTTGGCCTGCTCAACGTGCCCGGCATCGTCATGTCGATCTTCATCGGCCTGCTCCTGATCATCGTCATCGCTCTGCCGATCGTCTGGCGGCGGCTACGCGGAGGACGTTGATGCCGCAGAAATACGCGTTCAAGATGAAGCTGAAACCCGGCATGAAGGCCGAATACAAGAAGCGCCACGACGAGATCTGGCCGTCGCTGGTCGCACTCCTGAAACAGGCCGGCGTTTCCGATTATTCCATCCATCTCGATGATGAGACCAACATCCTGTTCGGCGTGCTGTGGCGTCGCGACGACCACGGCATGGACGACCTGCGGAAGCATCCGGAGATGCAGCGCTGGTGGGCCCACATGGCCGACATCATGGAGACGAGGCCGGACAACGAACCGGTGGCCGTGCCGCTGGAAACCGTGTTCCACATGGAATGAGCACGATACGCCACATCGCCGTCATCGATATCGGCAAGACCAACGCCAAGTTGGCACTGGTCGACCTCGCGACGCTGAGCGAGGTAGCATTGCGCCGCGTGGCCAATGCGTCGGTGCGGCAGGCGCCCTACCCGCATCATGATGTCGAGGCCTTGTGGACATTCATCCTCGACAGCCTTGCCGGCCTCAACTGCGAACAGCGCATCGACGCCATATCGATCACCACACATGGCGCGACGGGCGCACTGGTCGACGCCGCGGGCGGACTGGTGCTGCCGGTGCTCGACTATGAGTTCGACGGCCCCGACAGCCTGGCAGCGGACTATGACGCGATCCGCCCACCTTTCGCCGAGACCGGCACGCCGCGCCTGCCGCTCGGCCTCAATCTCGGCGCGCAATTCTTCTGGCAGCAGAAAAGCTTCCCGGCGCAATTCGCCAAGGCCGCCGCGATGCTGATGTATCCGCAATATTGGGCCTTGCGCTTGACCGGTGTCGCAGCCAACGAGGTGACGTCGCTCGGCTGCCACACCGACCTTTGGAACCCGTGGACGGCCGATTTTTCGTCATTGGTCGACAGCGTGGAATGGCGCGGCTTGATGGCGCCGGTGAGGCCAGCCAGGGACCGCCTCGGCCCGATCCTGCCCAGTGTCGCGGTGCGAACCGGCCTTGACCCGCAAACGCCGGTCTTCTGCGGCCTGCATGATTCCAACGCCTCGCTGCTGCCGCATCTTCTCTCCGACAAGCCGCCCTTCTCCGTCGTCTCGACCGGCACCTGGGTGGTGTCGATGGCGGTCGGCGGCAAACAGATTGCGCTGGATGCGGCACGCGATACGCTGGTCAATGTCAACGCACTCGGCAATCCCGTTCCCTCGGCGCGCTTCATGGGCGGTCGCGAGTTTTCCGTGCTGACGAAGGACCGGCCGGAGCAGTGGAGCGAAGATGATGTCAGCGCCGTGTTGGCGCGAAAAGTGCTGCTGCTGCCATCGACCCAGCAAGGATCGGGGCCGTTCCCGCATCAGGCCGCGACATGGCTCAACGCCGACGACATGAACAATGGCCAGCGCTTTGCCGCCATCTCGTTCTATCTGGCGCTGATGACGGCGACCTGCCTCGATTTGATCGGTGCCGACGGCCCGACCACTGTCGAAGGCCCCTTTGCCCGCAACCGGCTCTTTGTCGGCATGCTGGCGGCAGCGACGGGGCGCACCGTGGTCGCATCCGAGGCTGCTACCGGCACCAGCATCGGCGCCGCGCTGCTGGCGTCGGGTCCGGTAACAGCGCACGGCAAGGGCGAACGAATAGAACTGCCGACCGACCCGGTCTGGGCCGACTACGTCAGCGCCTGGCGCGCGGCGGTCGAAGCGCAAAGCTGACTACAAAATCCGCTTGCCGAAAGCCGACATGACGAAGTTGACCACGTCGGCGCCGATCCGAGGCTCCAGATCCGCGGTCAGACCGGAAACATCCATCGACAGCAGTCCGCCGGAGAGCGCGATCGCCTCCATCGCCTGATGCGTTTCGCGCACGGTGAGGCCGCCGGAGCCCGCCGCCCAGCCGGCGAATTCGGTTGCCGTCGGCGAATAACTGACGTGAAAACCTTGCGTGCCCGAGGTGGCAATGCGGATCGCTTCGTGCATCAGGTCGCGCATGCCCATGGCGTCGATGTCGGTCATGGTGAAGGCCGACACGCGCGAATCCTTCAGCACCCGCGCTTCGGCCGGATCGGCATGGCGCAAGCCGACGATGACGACATTCTCCGGCGACAGCTGCGGCTGCAGCGCACCGGCCTTGTGGTCGAGACCGAGTGTGCGCGCCAGCACCGAGCCTTCCGGCAGGTCGATGCCGTCCTCTTCCTCGGGCATCAGGGCGGCAATGGAATCGATCCAGATCAGGCCGAAGGAATGCGTCGCGCGCGCCGTTGCGGTCAGCGCCTTGTGAGCGATGCGACGGTCGGCGCCGGCAGTCAGCCGGATCAGTCCCGATGGCGGCCGCTCGACATCGGCCAGTTCCACCACGTCGAAATTCATCGCTTCCAGCCGCGCACCGGTGCCTTCACGGGCCAGGATGCCGGCAGCCCCTTGCTCGGCGGTGATCTGCACCATCTTGCGGCCGGAGAAGTCCTCGACATCGTGCATCGGGGCCTTCTCGACATATTCCGAGGTCATCGCCAGCAGCATGGCGCCATAGCTCATGCGGAAGGCGACGCGGTCGCCAACGGTCAGCGGCGGATCGGCATCGGCAACATCCAGCAACAGGTGGTCGCTGGAGGCGCCGAGCACCCGTATCCCCTTGGCAATCGGCGTCAGGCCCTCGACCAGCACATCCTCGCGGCCGATATTGGCAATGGCGCGCAGCCTGTCGCCCTCGTCGGGGAAGACCGGCTGGTTGCCGAAGGCGTCGAAGCCGGATTGGCCGATCGGCCGTGACGGCTTGAGCTTGACCTCGATGATATCGCTGGTCAGCCGGCAGGCATCAGGTTCGAGTTCGGCCCATGGCATGTCGCGGAAGGTCTCGACGCCGCCTTGCAGGATCGCCTCGCCGACCCGCAGATTGTTGATGCCGGCCGGCAGTCTGCCTTCGAGCAGCAATGGCAGCGACGACGAGGCGCCGCCGGAAATCACGTCGAGGCTTTTGCCGGACAGGCGTTCGGTCTTGTAGGCGTGGGCGACGAGCTGGCCGAGATTTTCCGGCGTCGGCATGATGGCGCCGAAGCAGCCGAGATTGGTGCCGATGCCGGCGATGCGCACCCCTCTGTACTGCAGGATCTGCTCGACCGTCGGGATCAGATCATTCGGCCAGATGCCTTCGCGGAGATCGCCGAGATCGATCATCAGCATGATGTCGTGGACGCGGCCCATGCGCTCGGCGATGCGCGAAATCTCGCGGATGGTGGCGAGTTCCGACTGCAGGCTGATGTCGACGGTGCGCACCACCTCCTCGACACGCGCCATCGGTGGGCTGCGTAGTAGCATGATCGGCGCGTTGATGCCGCTGTCGCGCAGCCGGCGGATGTTTTCGAAGCGGGATTCCGCGATGCCGGCAACGCCACCGCGCAGCATGGCGCGCGCCACTTGCGGCATGCCGCAAGTGCCCTTGGTGACGCCGAAGACCTTGATGCCCGAGAGCGCGCAGCGCTCGACGATAGTGCGCGCATTGCGCTCGATGCGGCCAAGGTCGATGGCGACTTGCGGTCCCGACATCCTAGCCCCCGTAGACCAGCCCTTGCGGGTCGATCTCCGGCTTGCGGCCGGCGACGAGGTCGGCAAGGAATTTTCCCGAGCCGCAGGCCATGGTCCAGCCGACATGGCCGTGGCCGGTGTCGAGATAAAGATTCCCATAGCGCGCCCGGCCGATGACCGGCACCGAGTTCGGCATCATCGGCCGCAGGCCTGCCCACAGCTCCGCCTTCTTCTCGTCGAAGGCACCAGGAAACAGGTCCTTGCCGGTCCTGAACATGGCGGCGAAGTCGCTGGGCTTATGGCTGCGGTCAAAGCCGATGAATTCGGCGGTCGAGGCGAGCCGCAACCGGTTGCCAAGCCTGGAATAGGCGATCAACTGGTCCTCGTCGGCGCCGCCCATGGTCGGCCCCTTGCTCTCGTCTTCCAGCGGAATGGTCGCGGTATAACCCTTCACCGGATAGACAGGCAGGTCGATGCCGTAGCGGCGGCCGAGCAGGCCGCTTTCCGGTCCCATCGAGATGACCACGGCATCCCCGGTGACCGGTCCGGCCGAAGTCATCACCGCACTCACCCGGTCGCCCTCGATGGCGAGGCCCTCGACCGTCGTTCCGCAGAGGAAGTTCACGCCAAGTTTTTCGGCTGAATAGGCCGCGAGTTTTTCCACGAACTGCCGGGAATCGCCGGTCTGGTCGATCGGCGAATAGACGCCGCCGGCGATCTTTTCCTTCACGCCGGCAAGACCGGGTTCAAGCTCGACCAGCCGCTCGCGGCCGACGATCTCGATCGGCAGGCCATGCTCGGCCAGATAGCGATAATTGTCGGTGCCGGTGTCGAGACTGTGCTGCGAGCGGAAGAAGTAAAGGATGCCCTTCTTGCGCTCGTCATAGCGAATTCCGGTATCGGCGCAGATGGCGTTGATGCAATCGCGCGAATAGAGCGCCAGGCGCAACTTGACCCTGCTGTTGGCGCGCAGGCGCTCTTTCGTGCACTGGCGCAGGAAGCGCAGGCTCCAGGCGAGGAAATAGGGATCGAAGCGCAGCCGGACCTTGATGCCGAGATCGTGGTTGTAGAGCGCGCGCAGGAACGTCTTCAACGCCGCCGGCGAGGCCCAGGCGGTGGCATCACCCGGAGACACCAGGCCGGCGTTCGACTGGCTGGTGCCACGCGCTGGCGCCGGATGGCGCTCGATCACGGTGACCTCGTGGCCGTCGCTGGCCAGATAGAAGGCGGCCGCCGTACCGACGACACCGGCCCCGAGCACCGTTATTTTCATGCCATCCCCCCAAAGCGCCTCGCGGCGCGGCGCCTCCATGCCGTGCCGCGAATGCCTTCAATAGCGCTTCACTGCCCGCCTTGCGAGCCCTTGCGAGAACCTGGCTCAGCCCCGAGCGGAGTTCTTGCCGGTCAGGATGCGCTCCCAGGCGAGCGCGTCGGCAACGATCTGGTCGAGGTCGTCGCGTTGCGGCTCCCAGCCGAGTTCGGCGCGGGCGAGATCCGAATTGGCAACCACCGCTGCGGCGTCGCCGGGACGGCGATCGCCCATCTTCACCTCGAAATCATGGCCGAAGGCACGCCGCACGCTGTCGATGACCTCGAGCACCGAGTAGCCATGGCTATAGCCGCAATTGGCGACGAGGCTTTGTCCGCCGGCGCGCAGCCGCTGAAGGGCCAGGCGGTGCGCCGCCGCCAGATCGCTGACATGGATGTAGTCGCGCATGCAGGTGCCATCCGGCGTCGGATAATCGGTGCCGAACACCTGCATGAACGGCCGCTTGCCGAGCGCCGTCTCGCAGGCGACCTTGATCAGATGAGTGGCGCCCGGCGTCGACTGCCCGGTGCGGCCCTTCGGGTCGGCGCCGGCGACGTTGAAATAGCGCAGCGCGGTATAGCGCAGGCCGTGCGCGATCCCCGCGTCGCGCAGCATCCATTCGCTCATCAGCTTGGACAGGCCATAGGGCGATTCCGGCGCCAGGCGGGCATCCTCGCGCACCGGCTCCAGTCCGGCGCCGCCATAGACGGCCGCGGTCGAGGAAAAGATGAAATTGGGCACGCCTTCGCGCACCGCGGTCTCGATCAGCGTGCGCGTCTTGCAGGTGTTGTTCTCGTAATAGCCAAGCGGATCGGCGACCGATTCCGGGACCACGATCGAACCGGCGAAATGGATGATCGCGTCGACCTTGTTTTCCCTGATGATCGAGCCGACCAATTCCCTGTCGGCGACATCGCCAACCACCAGCTTTGCCTCCGGCGCTACCGCCCATTCGAAGCCGGTCGAAAGACGGTCGAGAACGACCACGCTCTCGCCGGCATCCAGCAGCTCCCAGACCATATGGCTGCCGATATAGCCGGCGCCGCCTGTTACCAAAACTGTCATCCGCGACCTCGCATCTCAAGATTTATCGGAAACTGTCTCAACCCCCGCCTTACTGGAAAGCCTGCCTGGTGGCCATTAGAACTCATGGTAACCAGCATTGTCTGCACGTGGCATCGTCCTGAAACAAAATTGATCCACATCAAGGGAATAGGCCACGATCCGTGGTCGATAGGAACATGTCCGGGGCGTGGCATTTTGACCAGAAAGGCCTGGTGGACGACCAATAGGGCAATGATTATGATCCCGCGCAAAAATTGGGAAGCCGACATGAACTACCAGCGGTTCTTCGAGGAAGCGATCGACCAGCTCCATGCCGAGCGTCGCTACCGCGTTTTCGCCGACCTCGAGCGAATCGCGGGCAAGTTTCCGCGCGCCATCTGGCGTTCCAACGGCCGCGCCGAGGAAATCACCGTCTGGTGCTCCAACGATTATCTTGGCATGGGCCAGCATCCCGATGTCATCGCCGCGTTCCAGGATGCAGCCGGCAGGATGGGCTCGGGCGCCGGCGGCACCCGCAACATTTCCGGCACCAGCAACCCGCTGGTAGAGCTCGAACTGGAGCTTGCCGACCTGCACGAAAAGGAAGCGGCACTCGTCTTCACCTCCGGCTTCGTTTCCAACGAAGCCTCGATCTCGACCATCGCGCGGCTTTTGCCCAATTGCCTGATCATCTCGGACGAACTGAACCACGCCTCGATGATCGAAGGCGTACGGCGCTCGGGCGCCGAGAAGAAGATCTTCCGTCACAATGACGTCGCGCACCTGGAAAGCCTGTTGCAGGCGGCGGGCCGCGAACGCGCCAAGCTGATTATCTTCGAAAGCGTCTATTCGATGGATGGCGACATCGCGCCAATCAAGCAGATCGTCGAGCTCGCCGAGCGCTACAACGCCATGACCTATATCGACGAAGTGCATGCCGTCGGCATGTACGGACCACGCGGCGGCGGCATCACCGAGCGCGAAGGCCTGGCCGACCGCATCGACATCATCGAAGGCACGCTGGCCAAGGCATTCGGCACGCTAGGCGGCTACATCGCCGGCACCAGTGCAGTGATCGACGCCGTACGCTCCTATGCGCCGGGCTTCATCTTCACCACCGCGCTGCCGCCGGCGATCGCGGCTGCCGCGACCGCGTCGATCCGCCATCTCAAGCGCTCGCAGGCCGAGCGCGACGCCCAGCAGCAGCAGGCCGCGAGGACCAAGCAGATACTCTCTGCCGCCGGCCTGCCGGTGATGGACTCGCCGACCCACATCGTGCCAGTCTTGGTTGGCGATCCGGAACTTTGCAAGATGGCCAGCGACCGCCTGCTCGGCGTTCACGGCCTTTACATCCAGCCGATCAACTACCCGACCGTGCCGCGCGGCACGGAGCGGCTGCGCATCACGCCGACGCCGTTCCACTCCGATGCACTGATCGCCGAACTGCAGGACGCGCTGGTCGAGACCTGGGACGCGCTCGGCATTCCCTACGGCTCCGCCGGTCGGCCGTCCGTGGCCAAGAGCGACCGGATCATTCCGCTGCTGGTGCCCAAGTCAGGCGGCTGAAAAACTCTCCTCCGGCGGCCATCTGACGCGGGTTTCTGCGTCAACGGCTCAAACAGTCTTCATCCAATTCGCCAGACGATGCGCCGCTTCCTCGATCTGGTCGAGGCGGCGGTGGAAGCACAGCCTGAGGAAGGCTTCGCCGCCGGGGCCGAAAGCCGTGCCGGGAGCCAGGCCGACATTGGCTTTGTCGACGATGTCGAAGGCAGCAGTGCGTGAATCTGTGATGCCGTCGACCGTGAAGAAAAGATAGAACGCACCTTGCGGCACGGTGAACCGGGCACGGCCGGCGGCGCCCAGAATGCCGCAGACCAGATCGCGCGCCTTGCGCGCCCGCTCTACCTGTTCGGCAACGAAGGCATCGCCTTCATCAAGGGCCGCAACCGCGCCGCGCTGCATGAACTGGGCAACGCCGGAATTCGAATACTGGATCAAGTTCTCGAACACCTGCTGCAGGGACGGATGTGTCTTGATCCAGCCGACACGCCAGCCGGTCATCGCCCAGTTCTTGGAAAAACTGTTGACGTAGAGGATGCGATCCTCCGCCGTCGCGATGTCGAGGAAAGACGGCGCGCGGCCAGGGTCATAGTGGAACAGCGAATAGATCTCGTCGGCGATGATCCAGATATTTTTGGCGCGCGCGAGATCGAGGATTGCCTGCAAGGTCTCGTGATCGGCGGTCCAGCCGGTGGGATTGGACGGCGTGTTGATGAACAGTGCCTTTGTGCGCGGCGTGATCGCCGCTGCGATCTTCTCGACGTCGCAGGACCAGCCATTGCCGGAATGGTCCAGCGTGACCGCAACAGGAATGGCTCCCGCTATCGCCGCGGCGGAGTCGAAATTCGGCCAAGCCGGTGACAGATAAACCACCTCGTCGCCGGCGCCGGCGAGCGCGTCGAGCGCCAGCTGGATGGCATGCATGCCGGATCCGGTGACGATGAATTGTTCCTCCGGGAAGGTTTTGCCGAAATGCCTGGCGTAGTAGCGGGAAAGCGCCTGCCTGAGATCGGGGATGCCTTTCTGCCAGGTGTAGAACGTTTCGCCGCCGGCTAGCGCCTTCGACGCGGCATCGGTGATGAACGGAGGCGTCGGCAGGTCGCCCTCACCGGCCCAGAGCGGGATCATGCCCTCGCGCAAGCGGCCGTAATTGACCACGGCGACAATGCCGCTTTCGGGCGCGGCGCGGGCTTCGGCGCGAAGACTGTCGATCAGGGTCATGGGCGGATCCGTTCCGATCTCGGGCGTTGATCAGCGCTCCTTACCAGATGCGAAAACAGAAAACCCCGGCCGCCAACGACCGGGGTTTTGGTCCAGAGGAGCTGATCCGTCTATCTTCTGGCGAGCAAGTCGCGAATTTCGGTGAGCAGTGCGACATCGGCAGGCGGCGGAGCGGCCGGTGCAGCGGGCTTCTCGCGTTCAAGCCGCTTGCGCATGTTGTTCACCGCCTTGACCATCAGGAAGATGATGAAAGCGAGGATAAGGAAGTTCAACGCCACGGTTATGAAGCTGCCATACGCGAAAACAGCGCCTTGCTTCTTAGCGTCTGCCAGCGAGGTGGCGTTGACGGCCGAGGAGAGCCCAAGGAAATAGTTGTTGAAATCCAGGCCGCCGAAAATCGCGCCGACGATCGGCATGATGATGTCGTTGACGAGGGAATCGACGATCTTGCCAAAGGCCGCGCCGATGATGACGCCGACCGCAAGGTCCATCACATTGCCCTTGGAAATGAATTCCTGGAACTCTTTCAGCATTCGACCCTCCTTGTCATGACCGGCCGAGCTGCCGTTTCCCGTCCTCAGGCATCGACCCGAGGACAAACATAACAAAAACCTCCGGTTGCAACATCGGCAAAAAGCAGGAAGCAACCGGTTTCTCCTTCCCGGACGGCCGCCCGGCAAAGCGCGTCACGCCGTGCTTTGGGCCGCTTGTTCTTGCGCATGCCGTTGCCCAAAACTGCCGCGCTCCTTGGTCGACATGCATCGGAAATCACAGCCTTCATGCATCCAAAGCCGTGATGGACTCAGAAGCCAAGCTGTGATTGCGTCTGGGCAAGCCGGGTTGAAATTCGGCACAAGGAGGATATTGCCGGCGTGCAGGGCTTGTTCATCGTCATCATCGCGATCGCCTATGTGACGCTGCTGTTCGCCATCGCCAGCCTGGGCGACCGCCGCTCGGCCATTTCCGAGCCAAGCCGGGCCCGCCCCTTCATCTATGCGCTCAGTCTGGCGATCTACTGCACGTCATGGACGTTCTTCGGCTCGGTCGGCCTCTCCTCCGAACGCGGCCTCGAATTCCTCGGCATCTATACCGGCCCGGTGCTGGTGTTCGTGTTCGGCTTTCCGCTGCTCAACCGCATCGTCCGGCTGGCCAAGACCGAGAAGATCACCTCGATCGCCGACTTCCTCGGCGCCCGCTACGGCAAGAGCTTCACTGTCGCGGCGATCGCCACGCTGATCGCCACCATCGGCGCGGTGCCCTATATCGCGCTGCAGTTGAAGGCGATCTCCGGTTCGGTCAGCCTGATGGTCGAGCACTATACGGGATCGCCGCCCTCCTTCGATCCCTTCGTCAGCGACATCTCGCTGGTCGTCGCCATGCTGCTGGCGCTGTTTGCGGTGTTGTTCGGCACACGCCACGCCGACGCCACCGAACACCAGGACGGGCTGGTGCTGGCGGTTGCGGTGGAAACCGTGGTCAAGCTTGCCGCTTTCCTGGCGATCGGCCTGATGGTCACCTTCCTGATCTTCGGCGGCCCGGGCGATATGTTCGACAAGCTTGCCCAGAATGCGCAGGTTCGGCAGGCGATGAGCTACAACACCTCGCTGGCCACCTGGCTGGTGCTGACTTGCCTGAGCGGCTTTGCCATCGTGATGCTGCCGCGGCAGTTCTACGTCACCATCGTCGAGAACCGTGGCGAGGCCGAATTGCGCACCGCGACATGGGTGTTTCCGCTCTACCTCGTAGCGATCAATCTGTTCGTGCTGCCGATCGCCTTTGCCGGCCTGTCGCTGGTCGGCACGGGGACCAGCAGCGATCTCTACGTGCTGTCGCTGCCCTTGTTCAGCGGTCATGACGTGCTGGCGATGGCGGCCTTTATCGGCGGGCTGTCGGCGGCAACCGCCATGGTGATCGTCGAGAGCGTGGCGCTGTCGATCATGATTTCCAACGACCTCGTCATTCCGCTGTTCGTGCGCCGCCTGCTCAAGACATCGACCTCCGAGAACGAAGATTGGTCGACGCTCATCCTCAACGTGCGGCGCGGGGCGATCTTCATCCTGCTGTTCATCGCCTTCCTCTACTATCGCGAGAGCACCAACAGCGTGCGCCTGTCGTCGATCGGCCTGATGTCGTTCGCGGCCATCGCCCAATTCGCGCCGGCGCTGATCGGCGGGCTGATCTGGCGCGGCGCCAATGGCCGGGGTGCGGCGCTGGGCATGGTCGCCGGCATTCTCGTCTGGGGCTACACGCTGCTGTTTCCATCGCTTGCCGCATCCGATACCGGCGTCATCGTGCACGGGCTATTTGGCTTCGAGGCGTTACGGCCGCAGGCCCTGTTCGGCACCGTCGCCGAACCGCTGAACCACGGCGTGTTGTGGAGCCTGTCGATCAACGCGGTGTTCTTCGTGCTGGGTTCCCTCTCGCGCGCATCGGTTCCGCTGGAACGCATCCAGGCGTCGATCTTCGTGCCTCGCGATGCCGGTCCGATGCCCAGCCTGCGCCGCTTCCGCACCGCCATCACCGTCAACGACCTCAAGGATACGATCGGACGCTACCTCGGCGTCGAGCGCACCGAGCGCTCCTTCGAGTCGTTCGAAAGGACCAACGGCACTTCGCTGCACGGCAACGAGCAGGCGAGCATGGACGTCATCCGCTTTTCCGAGCAACTGCTGGCCAGCGCCGTCGGTTCCTCCTCGGCACGGCTGATCCTGTCGCTGCTGTTTCGACGCCACGACCGCGAATCCAGTGACGCCTTTCGCTTGCTCGACGACGCCACCGAGGCGCTGCAGCACAACCGCGACCTGCTTCAGATTGCGCTCGACCAGATGGAGCAAGGCATCACTGTCTTCGATCGCGACTTCCGCCTGATCTGCTGGAACCGGCAGTACCGGGCGCTTTTCGACCTGCCCGACGAGATGGGCCAGGTCGGCGTCTCGCTCGACCGCATCCTGCGCCATCTTGCCGAACGCGGCGACATCCCTGCCGACCAGCGCGTGGCCATGCTCAACCGGCTGACCAGTTTCGTCAGCCCATGGCAGATGGAGCTGAAGACCAGCGGCCGCATCCTGGAGCTGCGCTCCAACCCGATGCCGGACGGCGGCATCGTCGCCACCTATGCAGACATTTCCGGACGCGTCGAGCAGGATCTGGCGCTGAAACGGGCCAATGAATCGCTGGAGCAGCGCGTCAAGACCCGCACCATGGAGCTGACGCGGGTCAACGAGGAGCTGGCGCAGGCGCAGATGCTCGCCGAAGAGGCCAATCTCGGCAAGACGCGCTTTCTCGCCGCCGCTGGCCACGACATCCTGCAGCCGCTGAACGCCGCCCGGCTCTATTGCTCATCGCTGATCGAGAAAGCCGGCAAGGGGCCTGCCGGCAAGGCAGCGGTCAACATCGAATCCTCGCTGGAATCGGTCGAGACCATCCTTGGCGCCGTGCTCGACATCTCCCGCCTCGACGCCGGCGCGATGAGGCCGGACGATACAGCCTTCAACCTCGACGGATTGCTGCGCCAGATCGGCAACGACTTTCGGCCGCTCGCAGCCGAAAAGAAGCTCGAGTTGACGATCATGCCGTCATCGCTGACCGTGACGACGGACCGCAATTTGTTGCGCCGCCTGATCCAGAACCTCGTCTCCAACGCCATCAAATACACGCGCCATGGCCGTGTGCTGGTTGGCGTCAGGCGGCGCGGCGAACTGGCCGAGATCCAGGTGATCGACACCGGAATCGGCATCGCCGGCGACAAGCTGAACACCGTCTTTCGCGAATTCACCCGGCTCGACGAAGGCGCGCGGGAAGCCGAGGGCCTCGGCCTCGGCCTCTCCATCGTCGACCGCATCGCTCGGGTGTTGCGCCTGGAGATCCGGATCTTTTCCAATCCGGGCAAGGGTACGCGCTTTTCCGTCATCCTGCCGGTGGCGGCCGTGCAGGAGCCGCGACGCGAAATCGAAACCAGGGCTCCTGCCCGCGCGACGGCTTCGCTGGCCGGGTTGCACGTGCTGTGCATCGATAACGACGCCCGCATCCTCGACGGCATGCGGCTCCTGCTCGAAGGCTGGGGCTGCAACGTCGATACGGTGTCCGGCTCAAAGGATCTGGAGAGTTCTGCGATGCCCCGCCCGGACATCGTCCTTGCCGACTACCATCTCGACGGCGAAACCGGTCTCGATATCATCGCCAGACTGCGCGCGATCCATGGCGATGACCTGACGGCCGTGCTGGTCACCGCCGACCGTTCTAACGAGGTGCGCACGGCCGCGGGCGAGCTTGAGATTCCGGTGATCAACAAGCCGCTCAAACCGGCGGTGCTACGCTCGATGATGGCCAGGGTCAGGCCGCTGGCATCGGCGGCCGAATAACGTCAAAAGGCGGCCCGCCATCAGTTCCGCGAGCTCCAACGCGCGACCGATCGGGCGGACCGAGGTTCAGTACTTTGATTGAATAGTATTCTGATCGAACAGGGCGCCCTGGCGATCAGCTCGCCGGCTGCAGCGGGTCGCTGCCGATCTTGGACAGGAGGATCACCGCCTGGGTGCGGCTGTCGACGCCGAGCTTCTGCAGGATGGCGGAGACATGCGCCTTGATGGTCGCCTCCGAGACGCCGAGTTCATAGGCGATCTGCTTGTTGAGCAAGCCCTCGGCCAGCATGCCGAGCACGCGGGTCTGTTGCGGCGTCAGCGCCTGGAGGCGCTTGATCAGGTCTGATATTTCGGGATCGCGCTCGACGCCGAGATCGACCCCGACGGGCGCTGCAATATCGCCGGCAAGCACTGACTGCACGGCGCTGCGGATCTCCTCCATGCTGGCCGATTTGGAGATGAAGCCGGAAGCGCCGAGATCGAGCGCCCGCCTGATGGTCGCCGGATCGTCGTGCGCCGACACCACGACCAGTGGCACCGCCGGATGGATACCACGCAGCGAGATGAGGCCGGAGAGGCCGCTGGCACCCGGCATCGACAGGTCGAGCAGCACCAGATCGACATCCTCGTTGGCCACGACCAGCGCCTTGGCGCTCTCGAAATCGCCGGCCTCGTGGATGGCGGCGACATTGCCGATGCCGGCGAGCGCTTCGCGCAGCGCACCGCGAAACAGTGGGTGATCGTCGGCGATGACGAAAGAATAGCCCGACGGCAAATGTCCCTCCCCGAATCCCACGATGATTTTTAGCCTTTCCGGGATCAGTTGGACGATTATGAGGGGCGGCGCGCTGTTTTCAAGCGGCAAAGCCAGCGCGCCGCGTTTTCCCTCGTTGGAGCCCTCAAGTCTTCTGCGAGTTGAGCTGGGCGCCGTCGTCCTTGTCCATATCCTTGACGATGCCCATGAAGCCACGCAGGAACCGCTCCATGTAGCTCATCGTCTTGTTGAAATCCTCTTCGCTCGGCAGTTTCGATTCGAGGCGGGCGGAGAGCGAATTCTCGAGCTTGGTGACGCGCTCGTCCATCGCCTTCATCGAGGTCTGCAAGCGGTCGACCTCGTCCTGAAAGGCGGCGCGCTCGTCGGCCGCCACCTTGCAGACGAGCTGGCCGGACTGTTCCTCGCAGATCGACATGGCGCCGGTCTGGGTATCCATGCGGACATAGCCGTTATCAGACTTTTCCAGCCGGTAGCGGTCGGTTTCTTCCGAATAAGCTGAAGCCGCGACCAGCGAAACGAGCGCGGCGGGGATCAAGATGTGCTGCAGACGCATGTTGTCCTCCATGGCCAAGGCCTGAAATATCGCATGTTTGCGCCGGAAATGGGGAAGACCCTTGGCGTGGCCTTTCCCGCGTGGCTGGTTCGGACTATAGCGCAACCATGTCTCAAATTATCTACAAGATAACCCCGCAAGCGCCTTGGCGCGAGGCCGAAACAAACGGCCGCTTCACCGGCGCGCCGATCGATGTCGCCGACGGCTTCATCCATTTTTCCACGGCAGCGCAGGTCAAGGAAACGGCGGCAAGGCACTTTGCCGGCCAGACCGACCTTCTGCTGGTCGCCATCGACGGCGCTAGCCTGGGTGCTGCTTTGAAATACGAGGTCTCGCGCGGAGGCGCGCTGTTTCCGCATCTTTATGGTCCGCTCGACCTCAACGCCGTGCTGTGGGTGCGACCGCTGCCGCTTGGCGCAGACGGCGTGCACCAGTTCCCGGCACTGGAGGGGCAATGAGCATGCTCGACCGGCTCGGCCAGAGGCTGCTGTTCGCCTTCGATCCGGAAACCGCGCATGGCCTGTCAATCACGGCGCTGCGATGCGGCCTGCCGGTCGGGGGACGGACGACACGCGATGCGCGGCTGACGGTCAGCCTTTGCGGGCTCGATTTTCCCAACCCGCTTGGCATGGCCGCCGGCTACGACAAGAACGCCGAAGTACCCGACGCGCTGCTTGGCCTCGGCTTCGGCTTTGCCGAGGTCGGCACGGTCACGCCACTGCCACAGGCCGGCAACCCGAAGCCGCGCATCTTCCGGCTGACGGCCGACGACGCGGTGATCAACCGGCTGGGCTTCAACAATGAAGGCCATGCAGCGGCCGAAAAGCGCCTTGCCGCCCGCAAGGGTCGCCCTGGCATTGTCGGCGTCAACATCGGCGCCAACAAGGACAGCACCGACCGCGTCAGTGACTATGAGCGCGGCGTTGCCCGTTTCGCGCGATACGCCAGCTATCTCACCGTCAACATCTCCTCGCCCAACACGCCGGGCCTGCGCAATATGCAGGCGCGCGAGCAGCTTGGTGAGCTCTTGTCGCGGGTCATGGCAGCGCGCGCCGCGGCAACAGCTCAGCCGCCGGTGTTCCTCAAGATCGCCCCGGATCTGCTCGAGGCGGAGTTGGAGGACATCGCCGCCGAGGTCACCGAGAAACGGATCGACGGTGTCATCGTCTCCAACACCACAATCTCCCGGCCGGCGCTGCGCAGCGGCAACGCCGCGCGTGAGACCGGCGGGCTCTCGGGCAAGCCCTTGTTCGATCGCTCGACCATCGTTCTGGCCAGGATGCGCAAACTGCTCGGGCCGGAGCTTGCCATCATCGGTGTCGGCGGCGTCGATTCCACCGACACGGCACTGGAAAAGATCCGGGCTGGCGCCGATCTCGTCCAGCTCTACACCAGCATGATCTACGCCGGGCCGGCACTGCCGGGCCGGATCGTCGCCGGAATGGTCCGTTTCGTCGAAAAAGAACGGCTGAAGTCGATTTGCGAGTTGCGCGACAGCCGCCTCGACTTCTGGGCGTCCAAGCAACTCTGAACTGCTCTCAGGAGCGTAGATTGCGACTGACGGCCCGCTCGCAGATGGTGCTGCCGCCGATGGCAGGCAAAACCCCGAAGAGAAGCAACTGTGCGGTTCCTCCGATGCCAGAAACCGCGGAGAGAATGAACGCAGCGAGCAATCCCAGCGCCGCGCCCAAGACATATGGCAGGTAGCTTCGCATAAGCTCACCCTGGAACAATTGGTGCATCAAGTCTGTTGGAAGTCGACTGGAAGTGCAAGTTCACCCGACGGCGCAGCAGGGCAACGAATTCGGGTTAACGGGTTCCTTCGGAGCCTTCGCCGGCGCGTAGGCTGACGGAGCATTAAACGAAAAACCCGCCTGAGCGGCGGGTCACTGGCGCAAATCAGCACCATGGACGAATATGTACCATAGCTGAGGGCACGAAATCAAGAAAAAATTCCTATCGCAAAAAGCTACCGGCACAAAAGTTGCCGACACCGCCGAACTGGCTGCCGCCAGGCCATTGCTGACCTGGGGTTCGGAGCTCTGGACGGCGCAGGCCCTTCCGGGGGCACTGTCTAAAACGCGGTTCGCACCCTGAGCCGCAGGATCGTCAGCAGGCTGAAGCCGCGTGCGAGCAGGAAAACGTGCAACGCCGCCCAAAGTCCATTGTTGCCGAAGGCTGGCGCAAGAGTCAGCAGCGCGGCCGCGAAAACGAGGAACGACAGCAGCATCATGTTGCGCATGTCGCGCGACCAGGTCGCGCCAATGAACACGCCATCCATTTGGAACGCCAGCACACCGCTCAGCGCGGTGAATGCCGCCCACGGCAGGTAGATGTCGGCCATCGAACGGACTTCCTCCGATGTCGTCACAAGAGCGACCAGACCGGCGCCGCCAAACAGCAGCACCAGCGTCGCGGCACCCGCCAGCCCGAACCCCCAGAACAGGGTCAGCCGCACCGCCTCGCGGAAGGGCGCAGCGGCACGCGCGCCGACGGCACGACCGGCCAGCTGTTCGGCGGCGGTGGCAAAGCCATCGAGAAAGTAGCCGGCAACGAGAAAGAAATTCATCAGTACGGCGTTGGCGGCCAGCGTCACCGTACCGAACTGCGCGCCTTGGCGGGTGAACAGCGCGAAGGCGGCGAGCAGCGAGAATGAGCGGATCATGATGTCGCGGTTGAGCGACAGCATGCGCACAAAGGCAGCCATGTCGAGCAGGCGATGGCGCGGCAAGGGCGGGGCCGCCCGGAACCGGCGGATGACGATCGCCAGGCCGAGCAGCATGGCAAGGAACTCACCGGTCACGGTCGCCCAGGCGACGCCGACGACGCCCCAGCCTAGTTCCAGGCCGAGCAGGAAGCAGAGCGCGATGTTGATGCCGTTCAGCACCAATTGCAGCATCAAACCGAGTCCGCCCTCGCCGCGCCCCAGCACATAACCGAGAACGGCATAGTTGATCAGTGAGAAGGGTGCGGCGAGCAGCCTGATCCTGATGTAGACGCCCATCGCCTCGCTGACGCGCGGTTCGGCGCCCATGAACTTCTGCCCGGCGATGGCGACCAGGGGCGCAAGTGCCGCGAGCACGATGCCGGCGACAACCGCGATCAGCACGGCGCGCCAGAAAACCGCCTGTTCCTCCAGCGCATCGCCGCGCCCGAACGCCTGGGCGACGAGACCGGTGGTGCCCGAGCGCAGGAAATTGAAAGTGGTGAAGACGACGTCGAAGATGAGCGCGCCGGCCGCCAGGCCGCCGAGCAAGGCGGCGTCGCCGAACTGTCCGACAACAGCTGTGTCGACCAGGCCGAGCATCGGCGTCGTCAGATAGGCAAGCGTCATCGGCACCGCGATGGCCAGCACGGAACGGTTGGTGACGACAAAGTATCTGGCGTCGGCTGGGGTTACACCCTTGTCCAAGGATTGCTGCCTTGCTGATTGCTGCTTGATCGAACCGCCGGTGTGCCCCATTTTCCCGGCATCGCGCAATCACTCTTCCCGCGAAGGCCAACCGAATTTCCCGGTCTGGCGCGAGCCTGCCGGATCCAGTTCATGCCTTTGCAGATCGTCCATCACCCCGACTACGACGCCGGCTTCGCGGTCAACCATCGCTTTCCGATGAGCAAATACCCGCTGCTGATGGAGGCACTGCGCGCACGCGGTCTGGCCGGGCCCGACGCGCTCAACTCCGCGGAACCCGCGCCGGCGTCATGGCTGAAGCTTGCTCATGCGGCCGACTATGTCGACCAGGTCATCAGTTGCTCCGTGCCCGAGAAGATCGAACGCGAGATTGGTTTTCCGATCGGGCCTCGTGTCTCGCTGCGCGCGCAGCTTGCCACCGGCGGCACGGTGCTGGCGGCGCGGCTCGCCCTGCGCCACGGGATCGCCTGCAACACCGCCGGCGGTAGTCATCATGCGCGGCATGCGCAAGGTGCGGGCTTTTGCACCTTCAACGATGTCGCCGTCGCATCGCTGGTCTTGCTCGCCGAAGGCGCCGCCACAAACATCCTGGTGGTCGATCTCGACGTGCATCAGGGTGACGGCACTGCGGATATTCTCGCTAATGATCCGCGCGTGTTCACCTTTTCCATGCATGGCGACCGCAACTACCCTGTGCGCAAGGTCGCCTCCGACCTCGATGTCGCGCTGCCCGATAGCACGGGTGACGCCGCTTACATGGAAAGGCTCGCCGCCACCCTGCCGGAACTGTCCGCCAAAGCGCATTGGGACATCGTCTTCTACAATGCTGGCGTCGACGTCCATGCCGAAGACCGGCTTGGCAGGCTGTCGCTATCGGATGACGGGCTGCGCGCGCGCGACGATATGGTCATCCGCCATTTTCGCGCGCTGGGCATTCCCGTCTGCGGCGTCATCGGCGGCGGCTATTCCATGGACGTGCCCGCACTGGCGGCGAGGCACGCCATCCTGTTCGAGGTGGCGTCGGACTATGCCCGGTAGCTACTTCCGATAGTTGGCAAGCCTCAGCAGGATGAAGGCCGGCACGACGACCGCCGCACCGAGCAGGATGTAGCCGAAGAAGCGGTCGATGGCGTGGAAGCCAAGATTCCACAGGTCGATGAAGAACTTCCGGATGCCGTAGAACACATCCATCGGCGACCAGCCGAAGGCATTCATGACCAGGCCGACAAGGAACGACACGACCAGCAGTTTCAGGATCACCTTGAGCGGCGAGTCGCCGAGAAAGCGTGTCAGTGCGGACAAGGCCCGTCTCCAGATTGAGGTACCCAGACTCGAGGGCGTCGGCCAGACATACGCACTTGGCTTGCCGGCTTCAAGCCGGCAGTTTTGCGGATGGCGAACACCTCGAGCGAGGCATTGGCGTGGCCGCAAGCAGTGCCAAGGCGTGGCGGCCGGCCGACGGCCGCGTCCGATCCCGCTGGCTTATCTGTTTTCTAACCAATTGCCGCTATTCCCAATCGAATAGCGGGAGCAAGGCCTTTGGTGGAGACGCAGAAAAACACCGCGCGACGCGGCGTCATGCTGTCGGTTGTGGTCCCATGCTATAATGAGCTGGACGGGGTGGCCGAACTTCATCGACGGGTGACGGCGGCATGCCTGGAACAGGGCTCCTCGTATGAGATCGTCCTTGTTATCGATGGCGCCACCGACGGCTCGCGCGATGCTATTTTCAAGCTGGCCGAAAAGGACGACCACGTCGTCGCCATCGACCTTGCCCGGAACTACGGCCACCAGATCGCGTTGAGCGCGGGGCTCGAATTCTGCCGCGGCCAGCGCATTCTCATTCTCGATGCCGACCTGCAGGATCCGCCTGAATTGCTCGGCGCGATGATGGCGAAGATGAACGAAGGCTTCGATGTCGTTTACGGCCAGAGGCTGAGCCGTGACGGGGAAAGCTGGTTCAAGCTCACCTCCGCTTCGATATTCTATCGCTTGCTGCGCCGCATGGTCGACGTCGACATAGCCCCGAATTCCGGGGATTTCCGGCTGATGAGCCGCCGCGCGCTCGACCATCTGAACGCGATGCCCGAGCGCTACAGGTTCATTCGCGGCATGGTGAGCTGGATCGGGCTGAAACAGGTGGCTTTCCCCTATGAGCGGCACCGGCGCTTTGCCGGCACCACCCACTATCCCCTGAAGAAAATGGTTCTTCTGGCGATCGACGCGATGACCAGCTTTTCCATCGCGCCCCTGCGGTTCGCCTCGCTGCTCGGAATGATGTTCGGGCTTCTGGGTCTGTTCGTGCTCGGCTACACGCTGTTGGAATGGTCGGTCGGAAACGTGCTGCCCGGCTGGACCAGCCTTGCCGCGATCATGCTGATCCTCGGCAGCGTCCAGCTCATGGTGCTTGGCATCTTCGGCGAGTATCTCGGGCGCATGTACATGGAGACAAAGCGGAGGCCGCTCTACTTCGTCAACGAGGTCGTTTCGCGCAGCCAGGCAGCCGAGGACGGGGAACTGCCCGTCCATCGCTTGCAGGAGATGGCAAAGAGGGCCGCACGTGCTTGAGGCGGAGTTCGACCGGGCGCAGCGGGAACGGCATGGGCAGGATGCGATCGGCTTTTCCGTGTGATTTCTCGCGGATGCTGCGATTTGGTGCCATCGGGCTCCTTAACACGGCGCTCGGATATACGCTCATCCTGGCTGGGCTGGCGCTCGGCTTCGGCGATGTCGCCTCCAACGCGGCGGGCTATGCCGCCGGCCTCACCCTCGGTTTCTTCCTCAACAGCCAATGGACATTCAGCCGTGCCGGTCGCTTTCGCCCAGGCGCGGTCGTGCGATACGCGATCACCTTCCTTATCGCCTACGGTGCCAACCTGGGCGTCGTGGTCACCGCCATGTCTGCCGGCTACATCGAAAACCCGTTGGTCCATCTGGCGGGAAACTGCCTTTACTCAGTCATCTTCTATGTCGGCTCGGCCCGTTTCGTGTTCGTCGGCAGCGCGGATGATCCCGATCCCTTGACCGGAAAGAACGCAAAATGGCCTGGAGCTGCGACATGAACCAGACCAAGGCAATCTTGCTGGCCACGCCGTCAATCGAGGACGCACAGCGCACCCGGCTGGTCTTCTGCCTGCTCGCGGCCTTGGCGATGGCGGGGGCCCTGGCTGCCCAGGCCGGTGCCACCCTGCAGGATCCCGACAGTTGGTGGCACGTCAAGGTCGGGCTGGATTTCCTGGCAAACCGGACATTTCCGATGGTCGACCCTTATTCCTACACGTTTGCCGGCCAGCCATGGATTGCCAAGGAATGGCTGGGGCAGATCCTGCTGGCTCTTGCCTACCGGGCAGGAGGCTGGAACGGGGTGGTCACCCTTATCATCACCTCGATTTCCCTGACGGTTTTCCTGATGGGGTGGTTTCTCAGCGCGTGGCTGAAGCCGATCCTGGCGATTACACTGGCCTTCGCCGTGGTGTTCCTGATCAACCCGATCTTCACGGCGCGCCCGCATGTCTTCACTTTCCCGATCATCGTCATCTGGACGGAGATGCTCTTTCGTGCGGCACGGGAAGAACGGGCGCCGCCCTGGTGGCTGCTCGTGCTGGTCGTGTTGTGGGCGAACCTGCACGCCACCTTCACCTTGAGCTTCGTCATCGCGGCTTTCGCCGGTCTCGATCTGCTGGCGCGCACGGGCCTGTCAAAACCGGCCCTCCTGGCGAAATGGATCGCATTCGGCCTGCTTTGCCCACTGGTCAGCCTGATGCATCCCTACGGCGTGAAAGCCATCCTAGCCACGCTCACCGTCGCCTACGGCAACGAGGCGGTGCCGCTGATCATGGAATGGAAACCGTTCAGCCAGCCGGACAGCCCCGTCCAGGAAGTTGCGATACTGCTGGCGCTTTTCGGGCTTCTGGTGTCACGGTTGCGGATTGGCTGGGCCAAGGCGTTGTTCGTCGTCTTCACCTTGCATGTCTATCTCGCCCATGTGCGTTTCATGTATCTGTTCTTCCTGCTGGTTCCCCTGGTGATCGCGGTCGATGTCGCGCAGCAATATCCCTCTCTTTCAGCCACCGCATGGCTGGTGGAAATGCGCGACAGACTGGAAACATTCCTCGCAAGGCGGTTCTACGGGATCTGCGGTGCGGCGGCCGTCTTAACGATCGGCGGGATCGGCCTGCTCAGCAGTGCCTATCAGGTCGCGCCGAGCCCGAAGACGTCGGCCAGCGGCGCGCTGGCCTTCGCAGAAGGCCACCATCTGTCCGGCAACGTGCTGAATTCCTACAATTTCGGCGGCACGCTGATTTTCCACGGCATCAAGACCTATATCGACGGACGGACGGACCAACTGTTCCTGGGCGGATTCACAAAAACCGATGACGAAACGGGACACAGCGACGGCAAGCCGCTCCTCGAGGCCCGGCTGAAGAAATACGCGATAGGCTGGGCACTGCTGTCGACCGGCGACAGCCGTATTCCCTTCTTCGACCAGCTGGGCTGGAACCGGGCCTATGCGGACGATTACGCGGTGATCTACCTGCCCGGCGCCTGATCCTGCCGCGTGCCGGCGCGAACCGGCTTCGCCAGCATTCGAACCTTGGCATCCGGCCTGCACTGATCGTCAGAAAAAATCAGAGAAATAGTCCGGGAAAGTCGTCGGCGTTAACTTCATGCCTGGCTAATTCATGCTATCGCTGCCGGCTGGTGATGCTGGAGGGCTGGCATCCCACAGGGGATGACGTCAATTATGTTTATGTTAAAGCGACGGGTCGGAAAATTTTCCAGGGCCGTTTTCAGTCTGGCCTGGGCGCTGCATCTGGCAGCAATTCCGATTTCCTATTCGACAAACGCATACGCGCTCAACGGCGATGTCAAGCTGCCCAAGCCTTATATTTCCAGGGCGATCGAAGCGGTCCTGCTGCCAATCAATGGCACTGTACGCAAGGAGTTCAAACTCAAGCCACACGCCCACGGCGTCCTTGTGCTGTCGGTGAAGCCTGGTGGCACCGGCGAAAAGCAAGGCATCAAGCCGGGCGATGTGATTGCCAAGGTCCACGGCCACAAGATCTACAAGCCGATCGATGTCGATACGGTGGTCTACCATTGGGCCAAAGCAGGCAAATCCGACTTCCGATTCGACTGCTATCGCGATGGCAAGTCCTACAACTCCAACGGCACGATCACGCTTAGCAGCTACGAAACCGCCGTCGATGTCGTCACTGTCGCAACGTGGACAAGCTGGTCCGTCGCAACTGCCTTCAGCTATTCGGAGTTCTACAGCGAATATAGCCAGGAGATGACTGCCACCTACGAATCATCCGAGACGACGGTGGAGGCGACCGCCTCTTCCGAGGAATTCACCTCCGAGGCCAACAGCGAGGCTACCGACGAAAGCGCGGACAGCAAAGCGGACGCGACAACTGACGGCGCGAGCGATTCGGCGACGGAGCCGAGCGATCAGGCAGAGGCTTCCGGAACCGACGACACCGATGCTCCCGCCGCGGAAGACAATTCTGACGGCGGCGACGATGGCGATGCCGCCGACGACAGTTCCGGCGACGATGATTCCGGTGGCGGGGACGACGGCGGTGGGGATGACGGCGGTGGCGACGATAGCGGTGACGACGAGTAATCCGCCAGCCTGAGCGCTACCGGATCGGCAGAGATATTCAGATGTTGGGTTCGAGCGCACGGCAATCGCTTCGGGCTAATTTTCACCTTGCCGATGTCGACACTCAGTCTGACGCGATTGGCCTAGGTTCGGGCGGCTTTGCGGTTGCCCGAGCCTGTGCCGTCATGATAACCAGAACGCGCGCGGGTATGATGTAATGGTAGCTTGTCAGCTTCCCAAGCTGAACGCGCGGGTTCGATTCCCGCTACCCGCTCCAGCTTCTTCTGTCATCCCACCTCTCTCAGAATGAAATCATGTAGCATCTTGGCGGCTGGCGACAGCGCGCGGTTCCTCACAGTGATCAGACTGTAGGGCCTGACCTCAATGTCGAATTCCGTTTGGACGACATCGATGGCACCGGCCAGCCCATCGGGATTCTGGATGAACTTCGCCACCTGGATCGATACCGGCGCAATGGCATCGGACTGCGCAACCATGACCAGGGTCAAGAGCAGTGAGCTGGTGTTGAGGATGCGATCCGGCAAGGCGATGTTGCGGTTGAGGAAATTGCTCTCCATCGCCTGGCGCAAGGGCGAGCCGCCCGACTGGAAAACCCAATCATAGGCGGCGGTGTCTTCCAGCCGCACCGGCTCGCCCTTGGTGAGCGGATGGCCCCGGCGCACGATCAGGCAAGCCTTCTCGACGCCTATGACGCGCGACTCGAACAGCCGCGGGTTGAGATCATCGGGGATGCGCGCGATGATGAAATCATGGCGCGTGGCGATCAGCTCGCGCGCCAGCACGTTGGAGGTTTCGACCTGCATGGTGATCTCGATGCGCGGATAGATGCGGCGGATTTCGCGAATTGCCGGCACCGCCAGCTCGATCGCCGGCGCCGTAACGGCACCCAGGAACACCGCCCCCCCCTTGCCCGCCTTGAGCTCGGAAATCTCGCGATCGACCTCGCGCATCTCCAGCAGGATCGACCGCGCGCGCCTGGCCAAAGCTTTGCCGTAGGGCGTCAAGGTTATGCCGCGCGGCAGTCTCTCGCACAGCTTGACCTCCAGCACCGCCTCCATCTCGCCGATCATGCGCGAGGCCGCCGGCTGCGAAATGTTCATCACCTGGGCCGCCGCGCTGACCCGGCCATGGTCGTCGAGCGCGACGATCATTCGCATGTGACGTAGACTGAGACCGCTGCGCAGAAGCGTTTCGCCATCGCCCGGTTTTTCTTTGTAACGGTTTGAACCTGAACCAGAATTCCGCAGCGCAGGCATTGCGTTTCCCCTACTTGCCCTTACCGTCGCCAGAGAACGCGCCGGTCGATCTCGCCTCTTAGTGCATACCAAATGTGATATAGCAACCATCAAAGATCGCATTTGACAGTTATGGCAAAGGATCACACCCTTCGCGCGTTCCGAGACGTGACGGTCGATGACGAGAAAAATCGTATCGATTGAAATCAGCGCCTCGGGGCCATGGGAGGATACCGGAGATCCATATGACGGCAGCAGTGCTTTGGCACTTCTGCACGATTGCGCGGCCCGCGACCCCCGGGGTGCCGCGTCCATCAACCAGGGAGAGTTATAGTGAAAATCATCAAGACACTGGCCGCCGTCGCGGCCCTTGGCATCGCTGCCATGACCTACTCGGCGCATGCAGCCGATAAAGGTCTTGTCGGCGTGCTGATGCCGACCAAGACCTCGCAGCGCTGGATCAACGACGGCGACGCCGTCAAGTCCCAGCTCGAGGCTCTCGGCTACACTGTCGACCTGCAGTACGCACAGGACGATATCCCCAACCAGCTCAGCCAGTTGGAAAACGAGATCACCAAGGGGCCGAAGGCGCTGATCATCGCCTCGATCGACGGCACCACCCTGTCGGATGCGCTGCAGAAGGCCGCTGATGCGGGCGTCGTCGTCGTTGCTTACGACCGCCTGATCAAGAAGACCGGCAATGTCGACTACTACACCACCTTCGACAATTTCGGCGTCGGCGTCATCCAGGCGAATTCGCTGGTCAAGGGCCTCAAGGAGCGTTTCCCGAACACCAAGCCGTGGAACGTCGAACTGTTCGGCGGCTCGCCGGACGATAACAATGCCTTCTTCTTCTACAACGGTGCGATATCCGTCCTGCAGCCGCTGATCGACGATGGTTCGATCAAGATCAAGTCCGGCCAGACCGGCATGGACAAGGTCGGCACGCTGCGCTGGCTCGCCGCCACCGCCCAGGCGCGCATGGACAACCTGCTGTCGGCCAACTATTCGGATGGCAGCCGCGTCGATGGCGTTCTGTCGCCCTATGACGGCCTGTCGCGCGGCATCACCGCCTCGCTGCGCGCTGTCGGCTACGGCACGGACGCACAGCCCTGGCCTGTTGTGACCGGCCAGGATGCCGAGACCGCCTCGGTCAAGCTGATCATCTCGGGCGAGCAGTACTCGACCGTGTTCAAGGACACCCGTGAACTGGCCAAGGCCACCGTCCAGCTCGTCGACAAGGTGCTCTCGGGCGGCAAGCCGGACGGGCTTGATGAAAAGACCTACAACAACGACGTCAAGGTCGTCCCCTCGATCCTCTTGACGCCGCATGACGTCGACAAGTCGAACTACCAGGCACTGGTCGTCGACTCCGGCTACATCAAGGCCGACGAACTGAAGTAACCCCGGTTACAAAGTCAGGGGTCCTGCGCAACGCAGGGCCCCTTTTCGTTAACCAGCGAGCCCGGTATTGTTCACCGACCTCGCCGGCAGTGTTTGCCGACCTCTCAAGGAGCGGTAGTCCCCATGGTCTCGACGATTTTGGAGATGCGCGACATCACCAAGACGTTCCCCGGCGTGAAGGCGTTGTCGAATGTCAACCTCAGCGTCGAGGAAGGCGAAATCCACGCCGTGGTCGGCGAGAACGGCGCCGGCAAGTCGACGCTGATGAAGGTGCTGTCGGGCGTCTATCCCACAGGCACCTATGACGGCCAGATCATCTTCAACGCCCAGGAATGCCACTTCAAAGGCATCCACGACAGTGAACACAAGGGCATCGTCATCATCCACCAGGAGCTTGCCCTGGTGCCGATGCTGTCGATCGCCGAAAACATTTTCCTCGGCAACGAGCACGCCAGATACGGCGTCATCGACTGGAATGCCAACGAGGCGCGCACCAGCGCCCTGTTGAAGAAAGTGGGCCTCAAGGAGGACCCCAAGACGCTGATCACCAATATCGGTGTCGGCAAGCAGCAGCTGGTCGAGATCGCCAAGGCGCTGAGCAAGGAAGTCAAGCTGCTGATCCTCGACGAGCCGACGGCATCGCTCAGCGAAAAGGATAGCCAGGCGCTGCTTGACCTTCTGCTCGAATTCAAACGGCAAGGCATGACCTCGATCCTGATCTCGCACAAGCTCAACGAGGTGAACCGGGTCGCCGACAAGGTCACCGTCATCCGCGACGGGCGTACCATCGAGACGCTGGCCAAGAAGGACATCTCGGAAGACCGCATCATCACCTCGATGGTCGGCCGCTCGCTCGACGACCGCTATCCGCCGCGCGAGCCTGACATCGGCGAGGTCGTGTTCGAAGTGAAAAACTGGTCGGTCTATCATCCGCTCCACGCCGACCGGCAGGTGATCAAGGGCATCGACATCAATGTGCGCAAGGGCGAAGTGGTCGGCATTGCCGGATTGATGGGCGCCGGCCGCACTGAATTCGCGATGAGCTTGTTCGGCCGCTCCTATGGCCGCCATATCACCGGCGAAGTGCTGCTCAAGGGCAAGCCGATCGATGTTTCCTCGGTGAGCAGGGCAGTCGAACACGGCATTGCCTACGTCACCGAGGACCGCAAGACCTTCGGTCTCAACCTCATCGACCATATCAAGCACAACATCACTCTGGCCAATCTCGGCGGCGTGTCGCGCCATGGCGTGATCGATGACCTGGGCGAGCTCTCCGTCGCCAACGACTATCGCGGGAAGACCAATATCCGCGCTTCCAGCGTCTATCAGATGACCGGCAATCTTTCCGGCGGCAACCAGCAGAAGGTGGTCCTGTCGAAATGGCTGTTCGCCGACCCGGAAGTGCTGATTCTCGACGAGCCGACGCGCGGTATCGATGTCGGCGCCAAATATGAAATCTACACGATCATCGCCCGCCTCGCCGCCGAAGGTAAGGCGATCGTGGTCATCTCGTCGGAAATGCCAGAACTGCTCGGCATCACCGACCGCATCTACGTCATGAATGAAGGCCGCATCGTCGGCGAAATGCCCGCGGTGGACGCCAGCCAAGAAAAAATAATGCGCGCCATCGTTCGGGGAGAAGGAAAAGCAGCATGAGTACAGAAAGCGCCCCCGCCCCGCAGAGCAGCGTTGCCGAAGACGTGCAGCAGCGCCCCCGTATCGCCGTCTCGGCGCTGACGACGAACCTGCGCGAATACGGCCTGATACTGGCGCTGATCGCCATCATGGTGTTCTTCCAGTTCACCACCTCCGGAACGCTGTTCAAGCCGGTGAACCTCAGCAATCTGGTGCAGCAGAACTCGTTCATCATCGTGATGGCGCTGGGCATGCTGCTGGTGATCGTCTCCGGCCACATCGATCTCAGCGTCGGCTCCGTCGCCGGCTTCATCGGCGCACTGGCAGCGATGATGATGGTCATCTGGCCGCTCGGCCCATTGAGCAATCCGCTGGTGGTGTCGATCATCTGCCTCATCGTGGGTGGCGCGATCGGCGCGGCGCAAGGCTACTGGATCGCCTATCACCGAATACCGAGCTTTATCGTCACGCTGGCCGGCATGCTGATCTTCCGCGGCATCTGCCAGGCGCTGCTGGGCGGAGGATCCTCGGTGGGACCGCTTCCCGACGGCTTCAAGGCGCTCAGCTCCGGCTTTATCCCGGATGTCATCGGGCCACTGACGCTTATCCCGCCGACGGTGAACGCGGCCGGCAAGACCATCATAGGCAGCGGACTGACGCTGCACATGACGACGATCGTGCTAGGCCTGATCGCTGTGCTGGCCTACGCCTATTTCGGGCTGAGCACACGACGCAAACGCGAACGCCATGGCTATGAGGCCGAGCCCTTTCCCCTGTTCGTCATCAAGACGCTGGTTGGCAGCGCGCTGGCACTGTTCCTGGTCTACCAGTTCGCCAGCTACAGGGGCCTGCCGGTGGTGCTGCTCGTCATGGGCGTGCTGATCTCGCTGTTCGTCTTCGTCACCAAGCGCATGACCATCGGCCGCCGCATCTATGCAATGGGCGGCAACGCCAAGGCGGCGCAGCTGTCGGGTATCAAGACAGAGCGGCTCACGCTGATGGTGTTCGTCAATATGGGCGTGCTGTCTGCGCTTGGCGGCCTGATCATAGCGGCGCGGCTGGGACAAGCTGTGCCGGCGGCCGGCCTCGGCAGCGAGCTCGACGTGATTGCGGCCGTGTTCATCGGCGGCGCCTCGGCGATGGGCGGTGTCGGTCAGGTCATCGGCGCGGTTGTCGGCGGTTTCATCATGGGCGTGATGAACAACGGCATGTCGATCATGGGCGTCAATGTCGACTGGCAGCAGGTGGTCAAAGGCCTGGTGCTGCTCGGCGCCGTGATCTTCGACGTCTACAACAAGAACAAGGCTTGAACAGGTTTTAGGCGAGGCAAGCAGGAGGCAAACGATCGCGGCGCTGCTGGTAAACCTGCCGGCGTAAAGAAGTCCTTCAAGGACCAGGCCCGCGAGCGCAATCCGGACGAAGAGTTCAACCCGTGGCGCGGCGAGATCCGAGCCGCGCAGGTTAAGGTTTGCCAAATGGCAACCGGGCCAAGACAAATGAGAGAGGATCCATCATGCTGATCTCCCAGATTCTCGATGACGCCGAGACAATCCGTGTCGTTGCCCGCAACGGCGGCAAGACCCGGATCATCAATGGCGCCCGCAGCGTGTACTCGCTGGCGATGGAGGCCGCCCGCACCGGCGTCGGCCTCGTCGCGCTGATCGAGCGCAAGGGGCTTGGCGAAACGGTCGATCTCGAGGCCGCCTATAAGAAGGGCCGGCTGCTGTCGCCGATCAACCATCCAGACCCGGCGCATCTGCACCTGACCGGCACCGGGCTAACGCATCTGGGTTCGGCCGCGACACGCGATTCCATGCACAAGAAGCTCAGCGCCGACGGCGAGGAGCAGCTGACCGATTCCATGAAGATGTTTCGCATGGGGCTGGACGGCGGCAAGCCCGCGAAAGGCCAGATCGGCGTGCAGCCGGAATGGTTCTACAAGGGCAACGGCACGATGGCGGTGGCGCCAGGCGCGGCGCTCCTGTCACCGGCCTTCGCCAACGACGCCGGCGAAGAGCCTGAGGTGGCCGGCATCTACGTCATCGGCGATGATGGCGCGCCCTTCCGCGTCGGCTTCACGCTGTCGAACGAGTTTTCCGACCACGTCACCGAGCGCGTGAACTATCTCTTTCTCGCCCATTCCAAGCTGCGCAACGCTTCGTTCGGCCCGGAGATCCTGATCGGCGACCTGCCGGCTGACATCCGCGGCACCTCGCGCATCGTGCGCGACACCGAGGTGCTGTGGGAAAAGCCGTTCCTGTCCGGCGAAGCGAACATGTCCCACACCATCGCCAATCTCGAGCATCACCACTTCAAATATGCCGCCTTCCGCCAACCAGGCGACGTGCATGTGCACATGTTCGGCACGGCGACACTGTCCTTCGCCGACGGCATCAAGACCGAGCCAGGCGACGTGTTCGAGATCGAGGCCAGTGATTTCGGCCTGCCGCTGCGCAATCCGCTCGAGATCGAACAGCCGGTGAAGGTGGCGGTAAAGGCGCTTTGAAAGGGTGATCTCCCCCTCGTGGGGAGATGTCGCCAAAGGCGACAGAGGGGGGTGCCTCGCGTAAAGCGCCAACCTCCATCTGTCGCAAGAAGGTTGCATCCGGTCGAGCCGACCCCCTCTGGCCTGCCGGCCATCTCCCCCTCAAGTGGGGAGATTGCTGCTTCAATAGATATCGAAGTCGAAATACTTGGCCTGGATCTTCTTGTAGGTGCCATCGGCGACAATCGCGTCGATGGCAGCATTGAGCTTGTCGCGCAGTGCCGTGTCTTCCAGGCGGACGGCAATGCCGGCTTGTGTCTCCGTGCCCTTGACGTCGCCGACCAGCTTGCAGCAGCCCTCGCTTGCCTTCTTCAGCCAGTCCATCAGCACGAACTTGTCCGAGATCACGGCGTCAAGCCGGCCGTTGGTCAGGTCGGTGATCGCTTCTTCCTGGGTCGGGTAGAGTTTGGCCTCGGCGCCCGCTTTGCCATAGGTATTCTGGGCATAGTCGGCCTGCGTGGTCGAGGCCTGGGCGCCGACTGTCTTGCCTGCAAGGGCCGCCGGTTCGGTCGAGGTGAGGTCGCTGTCCTTCGGCGCCACCAGGGCGAGCGGTGTCGTGTAGTATTTGTTGGTGAAGGAGACCTGCTTCTTGCGCTCCTCGGTGATGCTCATCGAGGCGATAATGGCGTCGAACTTCTTCGCTTGCAGGGCTGGAATGATGCCATCCCAGTCCTGGGTGACGATTTCGCACTCGACCTTCATCTGCGCACACAGCGCGTTGGCGATGTCGATATCGAAGCCTTCGACTTTGCCATCCGAGGTGATGGTGTTGAATGGCGGATAGGCGCCCTCGGTGCCGATCTTGATTTTCTCAGCTGCCTGCACCGACAGAGAGCCAGCCGCCATCACCAGCATGGCAGCGCCTGCTGCCGATATGATCCATTTCGAAATCTGCATTTTCTTGGTTCCCCTTGAACGCCGCCAGCTTGACGACCAGAAAGGCAGCCAAGCATGGCGAGGCAGCGCAGGCAAGTATTTTGCCTGGGGGTAATGGGTTCAGCGCGCGGGGCGGAAATGCTTGGACAGCTTCAAACCCTGCGCCTGGTAGTTGGAGCCGAGATCGGTGCCATAGAGCGCCTGCGGCCGCTTCAGCATGTGCTCGTAGACCAGCCGGCCGACGATCTGGCCATGGTCGAGGATGAACGGCACTTCGTGGCTGCGCACTTCGAGCACCGCCCGGCTGCCGGTGCCACCGGACGCCGAATGGCCGAAGCCCGGATCGAAGAAGCCGGCGTAGTGGACGCGGAATTCGCCGACCAGCGGATCGAAGGGCGTCATCTCGGCGGCGTAGAGCGGTGGCACATGCACCGCTTCCTGGCTCACAAGAATGTAGAATTCATCGGGGTCGAGCACCAGTTCGCCAGCGCCGCTCTTGTGGATCGGCTCCCAGAAGTCGACGACTTCCTGCGCAGCGCGCTTGTCGACATCGACGAGACCGGTGTGATGCTTGCCGCGATAGCCGACCAGACCGCTTTGATCGCCGTTCAGGTCGATCGACAGCGCGATGCCGCCGCCGGAAATGTTGGGCGGCTCCGTCGCGACCAATATCTGCGCGCGATGCAACTGATGCAGTTCGGCTTCCGACAGCAGCGCATTGCCGGTGCGGAAGCGGATCTGCGACAGTCGCGAACCGGTGCGCGCGACGATCGGGAAGGTGCGCGGGCTGACCTCGAGAAAGAGCGGGCCATGATAGCCGGCGGCGATCTTGTCGAACTCGTGGCCGCGATCAGTCATGACACGGGTAAAGATGTCGAGCCGCCCGGTCGAGCTCTTGGGATTGGCCGAGGCCGAAATGTTGGCTGGCAATGCCAGGCTTTCGAGCAAGGGCACGATATAGACGCAGCCGGTCTCCAGCACCGCGCCCTCGGTCAGATTGATCTCATGCAGCTTCAGCCGGTCGAGCTTTTCCGAAACCTTGTGGTTGGGACCTGGCAGGAAGGAGGCACGCACCCGCCAGGCCTTGTCGCCGAGCCGGAGATCAAGACTGGCCGGCTGGATCTGGTCGGCATCGAGCGCACGCGCCGACTTCAGCGCGCCGGACTGGAAGAGCGCCGAAATGTCCTGATCGGGAAGAATGCCTGTTTGCCGCAAAGCTGACTCCGCTGCAACGCCGCTGGTACAAACCTCTTAATCAAGCCGGCAATTGACGCAAGCGTGGCGCGGGTCTAAAGGGTCGTTATCCCGTGGTGATTTGGCCGGTCGGCTTGCAGCCACGTTAAACAAGTCGCTAAAGGACCGTCGGGCCGCAAGGCCGTATGGACCGGTTGCGACTTTCGCGGCCGGTTTTTTTGTGTCTGGAAGAAGAGCGATGAGCACCAACAAGCGCAACTGGAAGCCTCAAACGGCACTCGTTCACAGCGGAACGCTGCGTTCCGGTTTCGGCGAAACGTCGGAAGCGATTTACCTCACCCAGGGCTACGTCTATCAAACGGCGCAGGCCGCCGAAGCCCGTTTCAAGGGTGAGGAGCCGGGCTTCATCTATTCGCGCTACGCCAATCCGACCGTCGACATGTTCGAAAAGCGCATGTGCGCGCTCGAGGGCGCCGAGGACGCCCGCGCCACCGCCTCCGGTATGGCTGCGGTAACGGCAGCGCTTTTGTGCAGCGCCAAGGCCGGCGACCATATCGTGGCGGCCCGTGCACTGTTCGGCTCCTGCCGCTGGGTGGTCGAGACGCTGGCGCCAAGATACGGCATCGAGGCGACGCTGGTTGACGGCACCGACGTCGCCAATTGGGAAAAGGCGGTCAAGCCGAACACCAAGCTGTTCTTTCTGGAAAGCCCGACCAACCCGACGCTGGAAGTGGTCGATATCGCCGCGGTTGCCTCGCTCGCCAATTCGATCGGCGCCAGGCTGATCGTCGACAACGTCTTTGCCACGCCCTTGCAACAGAAGCCCTTGCAACTCGGCGCCCACATCGTCGTCTATTCGGCGACCAAGCACATTGACGGCCAGGGGCGCTGTCTCGGCGGCGTCATCCTGTCGGACAAGAAGTGGATCGACGAGAACCTGCATGACTATTTCCGCCACACCGGGCCCAGCCTGTCGCCCTTCAACGCCTGGACGCTGCTAAAGGGCCTGGAGACGCTACCGCTGCGCGTGCGCCAGCAGACGGAAAGCGCCGGCAAGATCGCGGATTTCCTGGCCGAGCGGCCGGAAATCGCCCGCGTCATCTATCCCGGCCGCGCCGATCACCCACAGGCTGATGTCGTAAAGAAGCAGATGTCGGGTGGCTCGACGCTGATCTGCCTGGATGTCAAAGGCGGCAAGCAGGCGGCCTTCGCCTTGCAGAACGCGCTCGATATCGTGCTGATCTCCAACAATCTCGGCGATGCCAAGAGCCTGATCACCCATCCGGCGACGACAACTCACAAGAACCTGAGCGATGAGGCGCGCGCCGAACTCGGCATCGGGCCGGGCACGCTCAGACTGTCGGTTGGCCTGGAAGACACCGAAGATCTGCTTGAGGATATCGCGCAGGCGCTGAAGGCCAAATAGCAAGCCTTTGGCTTTCAGGCGCCGGATGGCGTCTCTTCCAGCTTGGCCGCCTTGGTGCCGATGGTCATCGCATTGCCGCGCCACTCGACGGCACCGCCGAGCCAGCCGCGCGCCCACATCGCAGGCAGGATCAGGTCGCGCGTTACCATCGCCGCGACCATGCGTGGCGACAGGCACCAGCCCTTTGACCAGGCCAGGACGCACTCGGGAAGGTAGAAGGCCGCCAGCACGGCAATGGCGGTTGCCCAGGGGCTGATGCCGGCGCTTGCCGCCGCAATCAGCGCCAGCACCAGCGGCACCACCGCGCCAGTCAGGATTTCAGGCGCGAAGAACAGCGGAAAGGTGACGCGGCGCAGGCGCGCCCAACGGGCCTGGCGCGACCAGATCTCGCCAAATGTGCGCCGGCCGAGTGGCTGCTCGAAAGGCGCGGCGACGAGATTGACGCGCAGGCCGAGGCCATTGACCAGCTTGGTCGCGGCGGCGTCCTCGGCGATCTCGGCGGCCAGCGCGCGAATGCCGCCATTGGCATCGAGGATCGGCTTGTTCCAGAGCATGCTCTTGCCTTGGGCAAAGCCAAGGCCAAGCGCCTCGCCCGCATATTGCCAGCGCGCCTGCAGCGTGTTGAGGAAAGCGCATTCGACTTCAGCCCAGAAGCCGGCCGGTCGCGAGCCGATTGGCGTCGAGCAGACAAGGCCGGTATTGGGTCGCCATGCAGCCATCAGGTGCTGGACGTAGTCTCTCGGCATCAGCACGTTGGAATCGGCCAGGACAACCCAGTCGTGCCGCGCCGCTTCCCAGCCCTTGACGCAATTGTTGAGCTTCGGATTGGCGCTGATACGGTCGTCGCCGACCAGCAGCCGGGCCGGCACCTTGGGAAACCGGGCAATCGCCCTGTTTATCAGCCTGACCACTGGATCGTCGGCATGGGCAACACAGAAGATCAGCTCGTAACGCGGCCAGTTGAGCGAGAAGGCGCGCTCCAGCGTCTCGAGGGTGAACGGCTCAACGCCACGCGACGGCACGACGATCGACACCGGCCGCGGCTTGCCGGCCGGCGGCGCCATAGCGCGGCGCCGTTTCAGACGCGAAGCCGCAAGCACGATGCTGGCGAGATTTGAGAGGATGAGAGCAATTGAAAGCGTGGCGACTACGAGAGTGAGTTCCATCGAGATCCGGTAACTCCAGGAAAGCCGCCCACCAGAACAATCTAGGGGCATGACGACAGATCTCAACAGTTCGACGGAGCGCCCGAGTCGCGCAGCATTGATCGGCACACACCATCATTGACCATCGTCACGTGTCACTTAAATGACATTCTTTGCCGGCACCTGCCCTGCAGACCGCGACGATAGGACGCGCACCGTTGACCGGCCATCACGGAGCGCCGAAAGTTACCGGATTGTATTGGAGCCGCTTATGTACAGCGCCGTCACGCGCAACATCGAAGTGCAGGTCAGGCCGTTCTATCTGGAGGATCGCTCGGATCCGTCCGAGAACCGCTATGTCTGGGGCTATCAGATAACGATCGACAATCAATCGGACGATTCCGTCCAGCTGTTGTCGCGCTATTGGCACATCACCGATGGCACTGGCCGGGTCGAAGAGGTACGCGGCCCTGGCGTCGTCGGCGACCAGCCCGAACTCAATCCCGGCGACAGCTACCAGTACACGTCCGGTTGCCCGCTCTCAACACCGTCCGGCATCATGGTCGGGCACTACACGATGCGCAACAAGCGGGGCGAGACGTTCGACATCGCCATCCCCGCATTTTCACTCGACCTGCCGGGGACGCGGCGGACGGTGAATTAATTTACCTCACCGGCCGCAAGGCAGCCGGCGAGGCGTGTTTTTCTCTACTGCGCCGCAAACTCCGCCGGGTCGAAGTCATATTGCTTCGAGCAGAACTCGCAGGCGACGTGGATGCCGCCGTCCTCGGTGCTGTCCTTGATCTCCTGGGCGGAAAAGCCTTCGAGGATGCCGCGGATCTTGTCCCGGGAGCACGAGCACTGGTCGGCGACCGGAACGCTGCCGAAAACGCGCACGCCATGCTCGTGGAACAACCTGTAGAGCAGCCGCTCGGCACCGATCGTCGGATCGATCAGTTCGGTCGGCTCGGTGGTGCCGAGCAGCGCCAGCAACTCCTGCCAGGAATTGTCGGCCGGATCGTGGATCTCCTCGCGCGGATCGCCATCGCCGCCCGGCAGATCCGGCACGCGCATGCGGTCGGGCGACTGCGGCAGGAACTGCGCCAGGATGCCACCGGCGCGCCACTGCTCACGGGTGCCGCCCGGGCCGGGCGTCAAGAGCTTGGCCACCGACAGCCTGAGATCGGTCGGAATCTGCTCCGACTGACGGAAATAGGTGCGCGCCGCATCTTCCAGCGTCTCGCCGTCGAGTTGGACGATACCCTGATAGCGCTGCGTGTGGGCGCCCTGATCGATGGTCAGCGCCAGCACGCCCGTGCCGAGCAGGGTCTGCTGGGACGTTTCGCCCGCCGCGACCAGCGCCTCCAGCCGGTCGGCATCGAAACGCGCATAGGCGCGCAGCGCCGAGGGCGTGGAAAAATCCGCGACCAGCATGTCGACAGGCCCGTCGGTGCGGGTCTGCAGGATGAACTTGCCCTCGAATTTGAGCGAGGTGCCGAGCAGCACCGTCAGCACGCACGCCTCCGCCAGCAGCCGCGCGACCGGCTCGGGATAATCGTGGCGACTGAGGATGGCATCGAGCATCGGCCCGAGTTGGACGGTGCGGCCGCGCACGTCGAGCGGGCCGACTTCGAAGGGCACGACATGATCGTCGCCGGCGTAGCCGAATTCGCCGAGTTTGGGGTGATGTTCAGTCACTCGATAGGTTTCCAACATAACAAAGCTCCAGGGCGCGGCCATGCCGCCCTCTCGGGAGCATGCGTCGAAACGCGCTTGATTTGCGTGATGCGGCGCAAATAGGCATCACGCGCCCGGAGATCAAGCGCCGAGGCACCAGGCGAGCACGGCCTTCTGGGCATGGAGCCGGTTCTCCGCCTCGTCGAAGACCACCGAGTGTGGCCCGTCGATGACTTCGTCGGTCACCTCTTCGCCGCGATGCGCCGGCAGGCAGTGCATGAACAGCGCGTCCGGCTTGGCCCTGGCCATCAGCTTGGCATTGACCTGGTAGGGCGAGAACACGTTGTGGCCACGGGCGCGATGCTCCTGGCCCATCGACACCCAGCAATCGGTGACGATGCAGTCGGCCTGGTCGACGGCTTCCTCGGGCGAGCGGGTGAAGTGCAGCTTGCCGCCATGCGCCTGCGACCAGTCGATATGCTTTTGTGCCGGTTCGCTGCCCTCGGGGACGGCGACGTTGAGATTGAAGCGGAAGCGCGCAGAGGCCTCGAGCAGCGAATGCAGCACATTGTTGCCGTCGCCGGTCCAGGCGATGGTCTTGCCGGCGACCGGACCGCGATGTTCCTCGAAGGTCATGATATCGGCCATCAGCTGGCAGGGATGGGTATCGTCGGTCAGTCCGTTGATCACCGGAACGGTAGCGTTCTCGGTCAGCTCCAGCAGCCGCTCATGCGACGTGGTGCGGATCATGATCGCGTCGACATAGCGCGATAGCACCTTGGCGGTGTCGGCAATGGTCTCGGAACGGCCGAGCTGCATCTCGGTGCCGGTCAGCATGATGGTCTCGCCGCCAAGCTGGCGCATGCCGACGTCGAAGGAGACGCGCGTGCGCGTCGACGGCTTGTCGAAGATCATCGCCAGCACCTTGCCTTCGAGCGGCTTGGTGCGCTCGCCAGCCTTGAGGCGGGCCTTTCGCACCACCGCATCGTCCAGCATCAGGCGCAGATCGCCTTCTGAGACAGCGGAAAGATCGGTGAAATGGCGAACTGACATCAGCAATGGTTCCGGGATTACTTCGCGGCGGCGGGGGCGCTCGCCTCCGCCAGGCCCTTGGCGCCGGCGCGGATGCGGTTGAGCGCGTCGTGAATCTCGGCGTCGGTGACGGTTAGCGGCGGCAACAGGCGAATGACGTTGTCACCGGCCGGAACCGCCAGCAGGTGCTGGTCACGCAATGCCATGTTCACCTTGGTGTTGGGCATGGCGCATTTGAGGCCGAGCATCAGCCCGGTACCCCTGATGTCCTCGATGACCTCGGGAAACTCGTCGGCGACCGACGCGAGCCCCTGCTTCATCAGCAGCGCCTTGCGCTGGACGTCCTCGAGGAAGCCCTCTTCCAGCACCACGTCGAGCACGGCGTTGCCGACCGCCATGGCCAGTGGATTGCCGCCGAACGTGGTGCCGTGCACGCCTGCGGTCATGCCGACGGCCGCTTCGTCGGTTGCAAGGCAGGCGCCCATCGGGAAGCCACCGCCAATGCCCTTGGCGATCGCCATGATGTCGGGGGTGACACCGGCCCATTCATGCGCGAACAGCTTGCCGGTACGGCCAATGCCGCACTGGACCTCGTCGAAGATCAAGAGCAGGCCGTGCTGCTCGCACAATTGCCGCAGCCGCTTCAGCGATTGCGTCGGCACCTGCCTGATGCCGCCCTCGCCCTGCACCGGTTCGATCAGGATCGCCGCCGTCTCTGGCGTGATCGCCTTTTCGGCGGCGTCGATGTCATCGAAGCCGACCTGGTCGAAGCCTTCGACCTTGGGTCCGAAACCCTCGAGGTACTTGTATTGACCGCCCGCCGCGATGGTCGCCAGGGTGCGGCCGTGGAAGGCGCCTTCGAAGGTGATGACGCGAAAGCGCTCGGGATGTCCGTTGACGAAATGGTAGCGTCGCGCCGTCTTGATCGCGCATTCGAGCGCCTCGGCGCCGGAATTGGTGAAGAACACCTTGTCGGCGAAGGTGGCGTCGACCAGCCGCTCGCCCAGCCGGCTCTGCCCCGGAATCTCGTAGAGGTTGGAGACATGCCACAGCTTGGCTGCTTGTGCGGTGAGTGCGGCGACCAGATGCGGGTGGCTGTGGCCCAGCGAATTGACGGCGATGCCGCCCGCGAAATCGAGATATCGCTCGCCCTTGTCGGTAACCAGCCAAGTGCCTTCCCCATGGTCGAAGGCCAGGGGTGCTCGAGCAAAGGTCTCGTAAAGCGCCGAACCGCTCATTATATGCGTCTCCGGTACCGGAAATCAAAAAAGCCGCCAAAGCGGCGGCTTGTGCGGCTTATCGTGTTTTTCGGCCATGAAGTCAACGAAAACGTCGCGTAGTGGCGCGCGGCAAGCCCTCCGACGAGACGCCAGCTCATAAGCGACCGGGCAAGTTGGGGAAAACCGAAAAAACCGATTCGTGTTGCACTTGGGACTCTTGTCACCGAGTCAGCGCATAAGGTAATTGTAGTTGAGAAATAACTAGATTTCGTGCGGCGGACCTAATCACCAGATATATGTGGTGTCTGCCCCGGTAAATGTTGCCGGGTCGGGAGTGGATTCCGATTGCCGCACGCTTAGCAGGAGCGCGGTCTCATGAACTGGACTGACGAGCGGGTAGAACTTCTCAGGAAATTGTGGTCGGAGGGTCTGAGCGCAAGCCAGATTGCCGCGCAGCTTGGAGGGGTCAGCCGCAACGCGGTCATCGGCAAGGTGCACCGGCTGAAACTGTCGGGCCGCGGCCGTTCGACCGCCACCCCGGCACGCCAAAAGAAGGCGACGCAAGGGGCGACCGTTCAGAAATCGGTATCGCGCGCAGCAACTGCTGTGCGTCACGTCACGACGTCGATCGGCGCGACGGCCCTGCAGACGCAGTTCGACGCCGAACCGGTGGCGCGCCACTACATCCGCCCGGTCGAGAATGTCGTGTTGCCGATCTCGCGGCATCTACAACTCGTCGAGCTGACCGAGCGGACCTGCAAATGGCCGAACGGTGATCCGCTTTCGGAGGACTTCCATTTCTGCGGCAACGAGGCCGCCGAAACCGGTCCCTACTGCAAGTACCACGCCCGCGTGGCGTTCCAGCCGGCATCGGAGCGGCGGCGGAGCCGCTGAGCGAATAGCGAATAGCGAATAGCGAATAGCGAATAGAAACGGCTGGCTTCTGTGACAGGAAGCAAGCCGTCTTTTGCTACTCCCTATTCGCTATTCGCCCTCTTTCACAGCCACCCATTCTTGCGAAATCGCCAGTAGAGGAACGTGCAGATCAGCGCGATCGTGGCCAGCACCATCGGGTAGCCGTATTCCATCTTCAGTTCCGGCATATCGCTGAAATTCATGCCGTAGATGCCGGCGAATGCCGTCGGCACCGCCAGGATGGCTGCCCAGGAGGCGAGCTTCTTGGAGATCGCCGTTTCCTGGCTCTGGCCGACCAGCAGGCTGGCTTCGAAGGCGAACGCCAGCACCTCGCGCAGGCTGTCGATCTTCTCCTGAACAGTGCGAATGTGATCGGTGACGTCGCGAAACAGCGGGTGCATGGCTGTATGAATTTGCGGCAGCTCGGCACTGGTCAGCCGACGGCAGACTTCGACCAGCGGCAGCGCTGCGTTGCGCAGGCGCAAAAGGTCGCGGCGCAGCATATAGAGCCGCTCGATGTCGGGACCGGTCATCGGCTTCAGCAAAACCCTGTCCTCGATCACCTCGACCTCGTCCTCGATCTGCTCGAGCACCGGCATGTAATTGTCGACGATGAAATCGAGAATGGCGTAGAGGACGAAATCCTCCCCCTTGGCCAGCGAATGCGGGCAGCTTTCCCAGTGCTGACGAACGGCGGCATAGGACGTCGAGGGGCCGTGCCTGACGCTGACAATGTAGCCGCTGCCGACGAACAAATGGGTCTCGCCGAAGGTGACCCGGCCGTCGATCAGCTGCGCGGTGCGGGCGACGATGAACAAGGCATCGCCATATTGCTCGATCTTCGGCCGCTGGTGCGGGTGCTCGGCATCCTCGATCGCCAGCTCATGCAGGTGAAATTGCGCCTGGACGCGCAGCAGCAGGTTGCGGTCGGGCTCGAGCAGGCCAATCCAGACGACATGACCGGATTTCTTTGCCCATTCGCCGGCTTCCTCGATAGGAATGTCGGCAATGCGACGTCCGGCCGTGTAGACGCCGCAAGCGATAATGCCGGAAGCCGACGCAGCCTCCGGGATCAGGTTCCGAACGTTTTCCATCACGACCTCCCGAAGCAAATCCACGGACGCGGATAGAGGCAAAGCCCGGAAAGCTTAGCTTAATTCGTGTGCCTGTTCGAGAGGCGGCCGTTCACTTCCCCGGCAGCGTCTCGGAAAGGCCTATCTTGTCGGTCTTGTCGCCCTTGGGCCGCTCAGCCGGCAACTGCTCGCCTGTGACGGTATAGTAGATGGTCTCGGCGATGTTGGTGGCGTGATCACCGATACGCTCGATGTTCTTGGCGCAGAACAGCAGATGCGTGCAGGGCGTGATGTTGCGCGGGTCTTCCATCATGTAGGTGAGCAACTCACGAAACAGCGACGTGTACATAGCGTCGATCTGGTCGTCGCGGTCACGCACGAAGCCGATTTTCTCTACCGAGCGCGATGCGTAGACGTCGAGCACTTCCTTTAGCTGGGCCAGCGCAAGGTTGGCCAGGGCCTCAAGGCCGCGGAACAGGCTGGTCGGCTGGCGTCCGTCGGTGACGGCGACCACCCGCTTGGCGACGTTCTTGGCGAGGTCGCCAACCCGTTCGAGGTCGGCGGAGATGCGAATGGTCCCGACGATCTCGCGCAAATCCGTCGCCATCGGCTGACGCCTGGCAATGATGATGATCGCCTTATCGTCGATTTCGCGTTGCCCTTCATCCAGCACGGCATCGTCGCGGATGACCTTCTCGGCCAGGCTCGGATCGGCATTGACCAACGCGGCGATCGCCTGCTCGACCATGCGCTCGGCATGGCCGCCCATCGCGGCGATGCGCTTCGACAGATATTTCAGCTCGTCGTCATAGGCGCTGACGATGTGCACGGACTGCATGGCAATATGCCTTCCCACGGGGTGTCTTTTGAGTCGTTTCCTCGAATCCCCGCTGATACGCTAGCCGGATGACAGAAAAAAGAAACCGTCCCCTCGAAAACTAGGGCGATATCAATGCGTCGGCAAATGAACCGTGAAGGCGGCGCCCTTGCCGACCTCGGACTTGATCGAAAGCCTGGCGTTGTGGCGCGTCAGGATATGCTTGACGATCGATAGGCCGAGGCCGGTGCCCTTCTGGGTCCGGCTGGTCTCGACATCGACGCGATAGAAGCGTTCGGTGATGCGCGGAATGTGCTCCTCGGGAATGCCAGGGCCAAAATCCCTGATGGTCACGTCGATGCCGGGCTCCGAGCCGGCATCGCTGTGCGCGATCGACACCGTCACGCGCCCGCCCGACTGCCCGTATTTGCAGGCGTTTTCCAGGAGGTTCTCGAAAACCTGGAAGAGCTCGTCGCGATCGCCGGGTACATCCAGCGGCCCATCGGCATAATCCCGCTCGATGGCAACGCCGTTTTCCTTGGCCAGCGGTCCGAGTGAACCGATGACGCTGTCGACTGTCTCGCGCAGATCGACCTCGGTTCCAGGCTTCAGATAAGGCTTCATTTCGAGCCGCGAGAGCGACAACAAATCGTCGATCAGACGCGCCATGCGACCGGTCTGGCTCTGCATGATCTGCAGGAACTGATCGCGCGCCGCCGGGTCGTTGCGGGCCGGCCCGCGCAGCGTTTCGATGAAGCCGGAGATGGAGGCGAGCGGCGTGCGCAGTTCGTGGCTGGCGTTGGCGATGAAGTCGGCGCGCATGCGGTCTATCCTGCGCGTTTCGCTCTGGTCCTTGAACACCAGCACATACAGATCGGTGGCGTGACCGACCGAGGATGCGCTCACCCGGTAAGCCCGTTCGACCGGCAGCTTCTCCGTGTAGTCGACGACATCGGAGGCGACATCACCCGACAGCACGCCATCCAGCAGAGCCTGCATTTCCGGCGCCCGGAACTTCAACGACAGCGACATGCCCGGCGCGATCCCGCCGAAGGCGGCGAAGGCGGCGGCATTGGCATGGACGATGGTGGCGGTCCGGTCGAAGATGATCAGCGGATCGGCGACGGCGGCCGCCAGATATTCACCGGAGAGCCGCTGCAAGCCGGTGGCCTCGATGGCGGAGCCGCTCTCGGTGGACCGGCGCGTGCCGGCGGCCGGCAGCATTGCCGCAGCAAGCAGCATCAGCAGTGCCGCGAGGACGACATAGGCTGAAATCGCGGCCAAGGCATAAACAGCGACAACCGCAACGACACCGGCCGCAAGCAGCCAGCGGCTGTTCCACAGCCGGCTGGCTACGGTTTGCGCGATGCTTCTCTGCTCTGCGTCCAGGTCAGCCATTTCTCGCGCGCCCGCACCCCATGCCTTCGCCCTCGGTTGTAGGGCGACGGAACCTTCCGCTGGACCGGTCCAGCGCATGACCCAAAATCGGAGATCGATTTTCTGAAAGGATCATGCGCAAATCAAAAGTGCTACGGCGTCCTTTGCCTGTCCAAAGCGGGCGCGGCGCTGCAGCACTCCCAATAGCATGAGTCCGGAAGCTGGAAAGGGTTCATCTCGATGAAAAAAGCCAAGGAAGTTTCAGCTGCACCGACTTCGGGGCCGCTGAAGATCAGGGTGGATGGCAAGGAACGGGAGTTCGACATCGAAAACCCCACGCTTCCCGACTGGGTTGAAGACAACAAGCTCACCGCCGGCGGCTATCCCTACGACAAGAAGATGAACAGCGAGGAGTATGACGAGACGCTCGAGAAGTTGCAGATCGAACTGGTCAAGGCCCAGGCGTGGCTGCAATCGACCGGCAAACGGGTGATGGCGCTGTTCGAGGGCCGCGACGCCGCAGGCAAAGGCGGCACGATCTTCGTGGTGCGCCAGTACCTCAACCCGCGCACGGCACGCAACGTGGCGCTGACCAAACCTACCCCGACCGAGATGGGGCAATGGTACTTTCAGCGCTATGTCGACCATTTCCCGACATCTGGCGAATTCGTCACCTTCGACCGATCCTGGTACAACCGGGCCGGCGTCGAGCCGGTGATGGGTTTCTGCACGCCGCAGCAGCACGAGCAGTTTCTCGACGAGACGCCGCATTTCGAACGAATGATCTCCAACGAGGGCATCCACTTCTTCAAGTTCTGGCTCAACATCGGCCGGGAAACGCAGCTGGAGCGCTTCCACGATCGCCGCTACAGCCCGCTGAAGAGCTGGAAGTTTTCACCGATCGACGTTGCCGGCATTACCAAGTGGGACGATTACACCGAGGTGCGCGATACCATGTTCGAGCGCACCCACAAGGAGTTCGCGCCGTGGATCATCGTGCGGGCCAATGACAAGCGGCGCGCGCGGCTGGCGGTCATGCGGCGCATTCTGATGTCGCTGCCCTATGACGGACGCGATCTCGACGTGATCGGCAAGGAGGACAAGAAGCTCATCGGCGAAGGGCCGTCGTTCCTGGGCAAACAGGACTGATGCCCTTGCGCCGCGCAGCCAAGGCCGCGCGGCGATGCTTTTCCCTCGTTTCTCTTAAAGCGCATCGCGTCGAAGCGGATTCATGCGCCGCGCTTTAGATCTTTGTTTCCATGCACGTCGTTGTCTCAAAACCTGGGGCACTTTTGAGCGACATGCATTAAGCCGCAAGCCGGGCGATGCGCTGCAATCGCCGCAGCGTGGTGTCGTCCTGCAGCGCCTGCTGGAAAAGCGAAATCTCCTGGTCGATACGGTCGCATAGTAGCTGCGTGTTCCCCTTCAGCAGGCCGCGCGTCTGCAGCAGGGCGGCGACCGGCTTCTTGACAAGCTGCCTTGCCCGGCCGAGCGCCGCTTCCTCGACGCTGCCGCCCGGCACGATCTCCGCGACGAGGCCGAGCGCCCTGGCATCTTGAGCGCGAAGCGTATCGCCGAGGCAGAAGAAGCGGAAAGCACCGGCGTAGCCAAGCTTCTGCGGCGCCAGAATGCTGGTCGCCGCATCCGGCACCAGGCCAAAATCGACGAATGGCACCCGGAACGTGCTTTCATCAGACGCGATCACCATGTCGCAATGAAACAGGATGGTGCAGCCGACCCCGACGGCATCGCCGTCGACGCAGGCAAGGAGGGGCTTTGGAAATGTCGCCAGCGTGCGGAACAGATCGGTGACGGCGGCGATCAGTTTCCGGTGTTTGCTGGCGTCGAGGAATTCGGAGAAGTCGCCGCCGAGACAGAAGCAACCTGCCAGGCCACGCAGCACGACGACGCGCACCTCGTCATTGTCGGCGGCTTCATGGAAAGTCTTTGCCAGGCTCTCATAGGCTCTCCTGTCCAGCACCGGCCGGCTGTCACTCGACGACACGGTGACCACCAGCGTGTGGTTGCGAAGTTCAGGTTGCGGATGTGTACTCACGACTGTCTCCGATCTCATGACGCACGCCTTTGCCCAAGCATGTCGGGGTACCCCCTGGTCAGCACCGGAGCAAAATGATTGCGGCGCGAACGCACCACATCGAGCGTGTGCGCGTTGAAGGTCAGCAAGGTGGCTACGACCTGCTGGTTGCCATAAGTGCGCTGATAGCCCAGCGGGGTTGCCAGGAAATGCAGTTGCAATGCGCGCAGCACCCACATCGGCTCGAACTCGATGATCACCTTGTCGACGCCGCGCTTCAGCCCCCACTCGACGAAGCCGGCGATCAATTCGGTGCCGACGGTTGAAACGCCGCGGCGGCCATCGCGGAAACCGGGAGCCACCGCATAGCGGGTCAATTCCCAGATGTTTGGGCCCGATGGCGGCGTTCCCTCGGAAAGGTCGGTCAAAACCTCGGTCAACAGATGTGGCCGCGTGGTTGGCAACATCCTTTGATAGCCTGCGACTTCGTTACCTCTGACGACGATCTGATGGACGGCCTCGTCATGATCGAACTGGTCGCGTTCGAGTCCGTCGGGGCGCCTGAGATCATCCCACCCCATCTCTTCGACGAATATCTTGTAGCGCAGCCGATGAACGGCCTCCCAAAGTTCGGGACGTTCCATCAATTCCTGGGTTGTAAGGGAAAAAAGCATTTCCGCCGTCTCCTGTGTTCAGAGGAAGATACGGCCGTGCTTCGATGAGAAAATTGCGTGATCGCGTAGGCAAGAATTTCCAGGCCGGCACGGCCGACCTAGCTAATATAGCCGCGCCTTATCGCTTCCGCGACGGCCTGGACCCGGTTGACGGCACCGAGTTTGCTTTTGGCGTTAAGAAGGTGTTTCTCCGAGGTGTGTTCGGAGATGCCGAGGATTTGCGAAATCTCCCATTCGGACTTGCCGACGGCGGCCCATTGCAGGCATTCGCGCTCGCGCGGCGTCAGCACGATATGCTCGACGGTCTTGCTCGCCATGGTGTGGAGTTGCATGGCGCGGCCAACCGCGTAGGTCGATACCAGCGACACCTGGCCAAACTCGGCAGCGGACAATTCCACGGCCTCGCCGCCCAGCGACACCATGACGATCTGGCCGTCGAGCGTGATCAGCGGGAAGGCCAGTCCATCGCGCAGTTTGAAGGCACCGGCATCGCCCATCACTTCGCCGCTGCTCTTGTTTATCTGAATGCTCTGCGAGGCGTCGCGCCACTGGAAGGGCGCCTGCAACTGTTTCATATGGCTGACGACCGGGTCGTGATCGACATAGTTGCGCGCGACGTAGCGCTCCAGCCACTCGCCCGGCCAATCGCAGAGAAGCACATGCTGCTTTTGCTGGCCGGCCGGCGTGCCCGGCTGCGGGACGGTTCCCGCCATCAGTGCGGTGAGACCGAAATCCGACGTTATGCCCAGCAGCGTTTCACAGACTGCTGCCGCCGTTGCGGCGTGCTGCAGTTGGTCTATGAATTCCAGCGTGCGATCGAACTGACCCATCGCAACATCAACCCCATGTTGCCTCATGCATTGCAGCCGATGATGCGTGCCTGATTTACACTTTGCCACCGACCACGGATTGCAAACCGCATACTTATTCTGTGGCTTCGACCCTGATCTTCTCACCAAGGCGGCCAAGGCTGATTTGCAAACCGGCTAATTCATATCCTGAAATCGGCGTGTTCAAAATCAAAAACCATTGTGCCTGTCCCATTTTCATACGAAAACCGGTGCGAGCACGACCGTGGCGGAGTTTTATCTTGGCGTTCCAGTGGAGGTCCTTCGCCCTTGCGATGATGATCGGATTGCTGTCGTTCGCCGTTGGCGCGCGCGCCGCGGCGCCTCAAGTTCCGGTTCTATGGGATGCCAAGGAGCGACTGCCCAAGCCAGACCTTTCGGCGCTGCCCCGGCTGAGATTCCTGACGACCACGGATTTCCCGCCCTTCAATTTCCTCGATGGCTCGGGAAAGCTGTCCGGGTTCCATATCGATCTGGCACGCGCCATCTGCGCCGAGCTTGGCATTGTCGAGAAATGCCAGATCCAGGCCTTGCCCTGGGCCGAACTGGAAGGCGCACTGCAGAAGGGTGAAGGCGAGGCAATCATCGCCGGCATCGCCGCAACGCCGGAATCGCGCGCGACCTATGCCTTCTCGCGCTCCTATCTACAGTTTCCGGCGCGCTTCATCATGCCGAAGGGCAAGGCACTGGCCGAACCGATCTTTGCCAAATTGCGCGACAAGCGTGTCGGCGTGGTCGCCGGCTCAGCGCATGAGCGCATGCTGCGCGACTATTTCAACACCGTTCAGATCGTCCCCTTCGACAGGCCGGAAGACCTCTATGCCGACCTCAAGACCGGCAAGCTCGACGCAGCCTTCGGCGACGGCATGCGCCTGGCTTTCTGGCTGGGCGGCTCGGATGCGGCGGGCTGCTGCCGCTTTGCCGGCGGCCCCTACCTGGCGCCCGAATATCTGGGCTCGGGCATGGCCATCGCCACCCGGGCGGACGATCCAGCGTTGGCCGCCGCGCTCGACTACGCGCTGCAGGAGATTTCGATGAAAGGCACGTTCGCGGAATTTTATTTGCGCTATTTCCCGGTCAGTTTTTTCTAATCCGGTCCCCGTCAGATTTTGCTAGGGCGCAGCTGATATTCAGGTCAGCGTGCGCAGCCGCGCCTTGGCCGCGCGGCCGATGGCAGCCACCGTCAGCGTGTCGAGATCGAGCTCACGCCGGATCAGCTGCAGCACCCGCACCTCTTCCATGCGCATTTCAAGATCGACGGCGGCCACCTCGAAAGCAGCAGCATAGGCAGTGTCGCGCAAGCGCTCGGGCAGGGCCTCGGCGACTTCTGCCAGAACGCCTTCCAGCCCATCCTTTTCGTGCAGGCGCTTCTGGCAGGCCTGGGCGACACTGACCAGCCGGTCGTGATTGAAATCCTCGAATACCGGCCAGGAGCGGACAACGTCGCCGATCCTGGCCAGTTCGACATCGGTCATGTCACGATCGGAGGCCGAGGTGATGACCATCAGGTAGATCAGGGCTTCATGCGGCGTCGGCAATTTTTTCTCCTTCAACCGGGACTCGAACGTAGGAATGCACAATCTGCATCGCAAGGAAAAAGCGCCGCACGCGTTGACGCTCCGGCAATGCACGCCTAGAGACCGGATTGAACAACCCCTGCTCCGGCCCCCGCCTTAAATGACTTGGGCCGGTGGACAATTTGGATAAAGTGACATGGCGGGATCAAACATCATCGATCTCAATCCCGAGGTGCTGGCGGCCGCGACCGAGAGCAAGGCGTGGCCGTTCGAGGAAGCCAAAAAGATAATCGAACGTTACAAAGACGCCGACTTTCCCCAAACGATCCTGTTTGAGACAGGCTACGGACCGTCCGGCATGCCGCATATCGGCACATTCGGCGAGGTGGCGCGGACGTCGATGGTGCGCCATGCCTTCCGTGTCCTGACGCAGGATAAGGTTGCGACCAAGTTGCTGTGCTTTTCAGACGATATGGACGGCATGCGCAAGATACCCGACAGCGTGCCGGACCGCGCCGCACTCGAGCCGCATCTGCACAAGCCGCTGTCGTCGGTTCCCAATCCGTTCGGCGGCGACTATGCCAGCTTCGCCGACCACAACAACGCGATGCTTTGCCGCTTCCTCGACACGTTCGGCTTCGACTACGAGTTCGCCAGCGCGACGCAATATTACAAGTCCGGACGTTTCGACGCGATGCTGCTGCGCGCCGCCGAACGCTATGACCAGATCATGGCGGTGATGCTGCCGACGCTCGGCCCTGAGCGTCAGGCGACCTACAGCCCGTTCCTGCCGATTTCACCGAAGAGCGGCCGCGTGCTTTACGTGCAGATGAAGCATGTCGACGCCAAGGCCGGCACCATAACCTTTGACGACGAAGGCACCGAGACCACGCTTTCGATCACCGGCGGCCGCGTGAAGCTGCAGTGGAAGCCGGATTTCGGCATGCGCTGGGCAGCGCTTGGCGTCGATTTCGAGATGTTCGGCAAGGACCACCAGACCAATGCGGTGGTGTACGACCGCATCTGCAACATACTGGGCGGACGGGCGCCGGAGCACTTCGTCTACGAACTGTTCCTCGACGAGAACGGCCAGAAGATCTCGAAATCGAAGGGCAACGGGCTGACCATCGACGATTGGCTGACCTATGCGCCGACCGAAAGCCTCGGGCTCTACATGTACCAGCGGCCGCGACAGGCCAAGAAACTGTATTTCGATGTCATCCCGCGCGCCGTGGACGAGTACTACACCTTCCTTGCCGCGTATCCGCGGCAGGACTGGAAGGAGCGGCTGGGCAACCCTGTCTGGCATATGCATGACGGCAACCCGCCCGCCATCGACATGCCGGTGCCGTTCTCGCTGCTGCTCAACCTGGTCAGCGCCTCCAACGCGCAGAACAAGGATGTGCTGTGGGGCTTCATTTTACGCCACACGCAAGGCGTGACGCCGGAGACGCATCCCGAGCTCGACCAGCTGGTCGGCCACGCGATCCGCTATTTCGACGACTTCGTGAAGCCGACGAAAACCTTCCGTCCGGCCGACGAAGTCGAGCGCGAGGCATTGCAAGCTCTCGACGCGGCGCTCGGCGCGCTGCCGGAAGACGCCAATGGCGAAGCGATCCAGAACGCATCGCTCAACGTCGCACGCAGGATCGAACGCTACCAGGACCATTCCAAGCAAAGCCCGGAAGGCGGCCCCGGCGTTTCTGGTGCCTTTTTCCAGATGATCTATCAGGTGCTGATCGGCCAGGAGCGCGGTCCACGCTTCGGTTCGTTCGCAGCGCTCTATGGCATTGCCGAAACGCGGGGGCTTATTGAGCGGGCGCTGGCTGGTCAGCTGGCTTGAGAACGCCGTCCACCTCTTCCAGGATCGAACCCGGCGCCTGAGGCGCCGGGCTTGGCGCGGCCGGCATTGCCGGCATTCCGGACAGATCAGGAGCCGATCCGAAAATGCCCTTCCTCGCCGTGCGTGCCTTGTCGCCGGCCTCGACATAGGGTCCACCCCTGGCGGCGCGCGCCCAGCCGTTTTCGACCAGCCATCGACCGACATCCTGCTTGCCGATCCGGCATTCGGCGGCGATCAGGTCGCGACCACCCTCGGGCGGTACGCTGCAAACCACCGCACGGCCGCGCAGGAAGGCACGGAACGCCGTCCGCGCCCGGACGCCGCATGGCCAGGATTTGCCGTCATCGCTGCAAATCTCGTCCTGACTGACGATGTCGATGCCGGAAACCGCGATCGAGTAACCCTTCGCTTCGATCCGGCCGGCGGCCGGCGCGACCGGCTGGAACAGCTTTGTGCCGTTCCAGCCGTCGGGCATTTTCGGCTTGGGCGGCACGGCCAGGGCCAGCTTGCTCAGCGGCTCGCGCGGCTCGACCCGTTCCAGTTCCTCGGCGGCACGCTGAGGCGGTGCAACGAGCTCGGGATCGATCGCCCTCGAATGCGGCGCAAGCTTCGGCGGCTGTGGATCTGAAATGGCCGAAGTGGCCGGCTCGTCGGGCACCGTCTCGGCGCCTTGCTGCGAAATCGTGTCGGCGCCCGCATCAAGCTGGTCCAGCGCGACAACGCTCTCGCCTCCTTTCAGCGTGCGGCCGCCCGTGACGACCATGGTCGCCATCACCGGGACCATCAGAACCGAAAGGGCAACATGAAGGAGACGCACCAGCCGACCTACTGGCTTGCCCATACGATCCGCGCCACCCATTCGACATCGCGCATGGGAATATCGCGGTCGGGATGATCGGGATTGAGCGAGACCAGCGCAATCGACTTGACGGTCTGGCGCTCCAGCACCTTGGCCATGACCTCGCCGGCAGTGGTCTTGACGACGACGCGATCGCCCTTGCGGGTGATGGCGCCCGGTTCGACGATGAGGACATCGCCATTGCGGTAGAGCGGCAGCATGGAATCGCCCTGCACCTGCAGCGCATAGGAATTCTCGGTGGATTGCGCCGGCAGTTCGACCAGATCCCAGCCCTGCCCGGCCGGAAAACCGGCATCGTCGAAATAGCCGCCGGCGCCCGCCTGGGCAAAACCGAGCAACGGCACGGAGCGTGTGCGGGCAAGGGCGGCGGCATGGCTGGTCGCGGCTCGGCCTTCGATCAGGCCGGTGAATTCATCGAGCGAAGCGCCCGTCGCCTCGATGATCTTGGCCAGCGATTCGGTCGAAGGCCAGCGCGGCCGGCCGTCCGACGACAGACGCTTCGACTTGTTGAACGCAGTGGAATCGAGCCCCGCGCGCTTGGCCAAACCCGAGGCCGAAAGCGAATAGCGCTCGGCAAGAGCATCGATGGCGGCCCAGACACGGTCATGCGAGAGCATTCTTGCTCTCCTTCAAACAGGAAAAAATACCTTTTTCGCTTCTAACCCGGAGCCATCCTCTTGTCCACAGTGCAAGGCTGCCTCACGCCGCCTTTCTGGTCTCGCCATTCGTATAGGGATCGAAGCGCTCGTAGAAGCTTTCGCCCTTCTCGGCCATGTCGAGCAGCAACTTGGGCGCCTTGAACTCGGCGCCGTATTTCTTCTGCAAGCCCTTGGCGATCTTGACGAATGCCTTGGCTCCGATGCCGTCGATGTATGACAGCGCGCCGCCGGTGTAGGGCGCGAAACCGAAGGCCAGGATCGAGCCGACATCGGCCTCGCGCGGATCGGTGACGATACCCTCTTCCATCACCCGGGCCGCTTCCAGCGCGATGGTGACCAGCAGCCGCTGCTGCAGTTCCTCATAGTCGACCTTCTCCGGCGCCAACTGCGGATAGAGCTCCTTGAGGCCCGGCCACAGCTTCTTCTTGGCCGGCTTGGCGGGATAATCGTAAAAACCTTTGCCGTTCTTGCGGCCAAAGCGGCCGTGATCGTCGACCATGGTGTTGATCAGCGCCATCTGCTTCGGATCGACCGCCTTGTCGCCGAGATCCCGGATGGTCTGCTTCATGATCTTCTGGGCAAGGTCGATGGCCGTCTCGTCGGTCAGCGCCAGGGGTCCGACCGGCATGCCGGCGGCCTTCGCGGCATTCTCGATCATCGGCGCCGGAACGCCTTCGATCAGCATCTTGTAGGCTTCCGACATGTAGCGCAGCACGCAGCGGTTGACGTAGAAGCCGCGCGTGTCGTTGACGACGATCGGCGTCTTCTTGATCGCACGGACGAAATCGATCGCCGTGGCCAGCGCCTTGTCGCCTGTCTTCTTGCCCAAAATGATCTCTACCAGCATCATCTTGTCGACAGGGGAGAAGAAGTGGATGCCGATGAAATTCTTTGGCCGCGCCGAATTCTTGGCCAGCGCCGAGATCGGGATGGTGGAGGTGTTCGACGCGAAGATCGCCGATGGCTTCAACACGGCCTCCGCCTGTTCGGTGGCGCTCTTCTTGACACCTGAATCCTCGAAGACCGCCTCGACCACCAGGTCGCAGCCGGCAAGGTCTGCATAGTCGGCTGTCGGCGTGATCAGCGACAGCAACTTGTCCTTCTCCTCGGGCTTGGCGCGGCCCTTCTTCAGTTGATCCGAGATCAGACTGTCGGAATGTGCCTTGCCCTTGGCGGCCGACTCCATGTCACGGTCGAGCAGCACAACCGGGATGCCGGCCTTGGCGGTGACGTAGGCGATGCCGGCGCCCATGAAACCGGCGCCGAGAATGCCGATCTTCTTGAACTTGGTTTCCAGTACGCCGGCCGGGCGGCGGGCGCCCTTATTCAGTTCCTGCAGCGAGACGAACAGCGAGCGAATCATCGCCGCCGCTTCCCTGGTCTGCATGATCTCGGTGAAATAGCGCTGCTCGATACGCAAGGCGGTGTCGAACGGCACCAGCAGGCCTTCATAGACGCATTTGAGGATCGCGGCAGCAGCCGGATAGTTGCCATGGGTCTCGCGGCGCAGGATGGCGATGGCCGGCGGCCACAGATTGAAGCCGGCGGGCGAATAAATCTGGCCACCGGGCAGCTTGAAGCCCTTCTCGTCCCACGGCGCCACCGGCTTCAAGCCATTCCTGATCATCGCCTTGGCCGTTTCGACCAGCTTGGCGGGCTCGGCGATCTCATGGATCAGACCCATCGACTTGGCCTTCTGCGGCGACAGCGTCTGGCCGGAGGTCAGCATCTGCAGCGCCTGCTGCTGATCGGTCAGGCGCGGCACGCGCTGGGTGCCGCCGGCGCCCGGGAAGATGCCGATCTTCACCTCGGGAAGCGCCATCTTGACCTTGTCACTGTCGGCGGCAACGCGCCCGTGGCAGGCCAGCGACATCTCGAAGGCACCGCCCATGCAGGTGCCGTTGATCGCCGACACCCATGGCTTGCCGCAAGTTTCCAGCTTGCGGAACAGGCCGGTCATCATGCCGGCATTGTCGAACAGCGCCTTGGTGGCCTTTTCCGCGTCCTTACCCTTTTCAGCGGCGAAGGTCGTCAACATCTTCTGCAGCAGGGTGATGTCGGCGCCGCCGGAGAAGGTATCCTTGCCGGAGGTGATCACCACGCCCTTGATGGCGGCGTCACCCGTCACGTGATCGACGATGGCGTTTAGTTCCCGCATCGCTTCTTCGGTGAAGACATTCATCGATCGGCCCGGCATGTCCCAGGTGACAAGCGCAATGCCGTCGGCGTCGATGTCGAGGGTGAAATTTGTATAGCTCATCGTTTCTCTCCCCGTCAGACGCGTTCAATGATCGTTGCGGTGCCCATCCCGGCGCCGATGCAAAGCGTCACCAAAGCGGTGTTCAAATCGCGGCGCTCGAGTTCGTCCAGCACAGTGCCCAAGATCATCGCACCGGTGGCGCCGAGCGGATGGCCCATGGCAATGGCGCCGCCATTGACGTTGATCCTGTCATGCGGAATGTCGAACGCCTGCATGTAACGCAAAACCACCGAGGCGAAGGCCTCGTTGAGCTCGAAAAGGTCGATGTCGGACAGCTTCATCTTGGCGCGCTTCAACAGCTTTTCGGTGACGTCGACCGGACCGGTCAGCATCAGCACCGGTTCGGAGCCGATGTTGGCGAAGGTGCGGATGCGGGCGCGCGGCTTGATACCCATCGCCTTGCCGGCCTTCTTCGACCCGAGCAGCACGGCCGCCGCACCGTCGACGATGCCGGACGAATTGCCGGCGTGGTGGACATGGTTGACCTCTTCCACCTCAGGATGCTTCTGCACGGCGACGGCATCGAAGCCGCCCATTTCGCCAGGCATGATGAAGGACGGGTTGAGCGAGGCCAGCGACTGCATGTCGGTCGACGGGCGCATATGCTCGTCATGGTCCAGGATGGTCAGGCCGTTTTGGTCCTTGATCGGAATGACGGACTTCTTGAAGCGGCCGTCGGCCCAGGATTTTGCGGCGCGCTTCTGGCTCTCGACCGCATAGGCGTCGACGTCGTCTCTGCTGAAGCCGTATTTGGTGGCGATCAGGTCGGCGGAGATGCCTTGCGGCACGAACCAGCCGGGCAGGCCGACCGAGGGATCCATGAACCAGGCGCCGCCGGAGGCGCCCATGCCGACGCGCGACATCGATTCGACGCCGCCGGCGATGACGATCTCGTCGGCGCCCTGCGCGATCTTGGCGGCGCCGAAATTGATGGCATCTAGCCCCGAGGCACAGAAGCGCGAGATCTGCATGCCCGGCGCCTTGGTGTCGTAGCCGGCCTCGAACGCGGCAGCGCGCGGAATGACCGAGCCCGCCTCGCCGACCGGATCGACGCAGCCGAAGATGATGTCGTCGACAGTGCCGGTGTCCAGCCCATTGCGGTCGCGCAGCGCCTCGAGCGTCTTGGCGGCAAGCCGAACCGCCGGCACCTCGTGCAGCGATCCGTCCTTCTTGCCCTTGCCCCGCGGCGTGCGCACGGCGTCATAGACATAAGCTTCGGCCATCTCTTGCTCCTTGGTTTATCCGACGGTTTTAGATTGATGCATGTCGATCTCCCAAAACCGGAACCACTTTTGGGCGACATGCATTAGAGCGAGCGTCCGATCAGCAATTTCATGATCTCGTTGGTGCCGCCGTAGATGCGCTGGACGCGGGCGTCGCGGAACATGCGGGCGATCGGATATTCATTCATGTAGCCATAGCCGCCATGCAATTGAAGGCATTCGTCGACGACTTTTCCCTGCAGGTCGCTGAGCCAGTACTTGGCCATCGACGCGGTCACCGGATCGAGGCCGCCAGCGATGTGGCGGGTGACGCAATCATTGTAGAAGACGCGGCCGATGGTGGCCTCGGTCTTGAGCTCGGCCAGCTTGAACTGGGTGTTCTGGAAATCGATGATCGCCTTGCCGAACGCCTTGCGCTCCTTGACGTAGTCGATGGTCAGCGCCAGCGCCCGCTCGATCATGGCAATCGCCCCGGTGCCGATCTGCAGACGCTCCTGCGGCAATTGCTGCATCAGCTGGACGAAGCCCTGCCCTTCCTCGTGGCCGAGCAGGTTTGAGGTCGGCACGCGCATGTCGTTGAAGAACAGCTCCGAGGTGTCGTTGGCTTTCAGGCCGATCTTGTCGAGGTTGCGGCCACGCTGGAAACCCTCGACTTCGTCGGTCTCGACGACGATCAGCGAGGTGCCCTTGGCGCCCTTCTCCGGATCGGTCTTGGTGACGACTATGATGAAGTTTGCAAGCTGGCCGTTGGTGATGAAGGTCTTTGAACCGTTGATCTTGTACTGGTTGCCATCCTTCTGCGCTCGCGTCTTGACGCCTTGCAGGTCGGAGCCGGCGCCGGGCTCGGTCATGGCGATGGCGCCGATCAACTCGCCGGTCGCCAGCTTCGGCAGCCATTTCTTCTTCTGCTCTTCGGAGCCGTAATGGAGGATGTAGGGGGCGACGATCGAGTTGTGCAGACCGATGCCGAAGCCATCCACACCGACATGGCCGATGGCCTCGATGATGGCACTCTCATGCGCGAAGGTACCGCCCGAGCCGCCATATTCCTCCGGCATCGAGGCGCAAAGCAGGCCGGCCGCACCGGCCTTCAGCCAGCTTTCGCGATCGACCATCTCATTCTTCTCGAACTCGTCGTAGCGCGGCGCGATCTCTTCCGACATGAAGCGGTGCGCCATGTCGTAGAGCATGCCGACCTCGTCCGCTGCCCAGGCGGGCTTGGGAAGGCCAAGGATTTCGACTGGGTTGGTCATGCTGGTACGATACTCCTCCCAGAGCGCATCTTCAGAGTTGAGGTCGGCGCGCTTCACGCAGGACCCCACCCGGCCCTTCGGGCCACCCTCCCCTCAAGGGAGGGGAACCATCTTTTAGAACGCTTCCGCCGGCAGTGCCATCAACGTGTCGGCGCCGCTCGAAATGCGGGCGAGATGCGCTGATGTCTCCGGCATGATCCGCTCCATGAAGAAGCGCCCCGTCACGACCTTGTTGTCGTAGAACGACTGAGCGCCATTGGCGTCCGTCTTGCCAAGTGCCGCCTTGGCCATCCGCGCCCACATGTAGCCCAGCGCCACAAGGCCGAAGAGATGCATATAGTCGGTCGAGGCGGCGCCCGCATTGTCGGGCCTGGCCATACCGTTCTGCACCAGCCACATGGTAGCGGCCTGCAGGTCGCTGAGGCCCTTCTTCAGTGCCTTGGTGAACGGCGCCATCTTATCGTCGGCGCGGTATTCCTCGCAGAATTCGCCGACCTCCTTGAAGAAGGCCTGCACCGCCCGGCCGCCGTTCAATCCGAGCTTGCGGCCGACAAGGTCGAGGGCCTGGATGCCGTTGGCGCCTTCATAGATCATGGCGATGCGGGCATCGCGCACGAACTGGCTCATGCCATGCTCTTCGATATAGCCGTGACCGCCGAACACCTGCTGCGCCATGACCGCATGGTCGAAACCCTTGTCGGTAAGCACGCCCTTGACCACCGGCGTCATCAGGCCGGTGTAGTCGTCGGCCGCCTGACGATCCTTGTCGTCACCGGCGCGGTGGGCGACATCCGACTTGATCGCCGTCCACAGCGCCAGCGCGCGGCCGGCCTCGTTGAACGCCTTCATGGTCATCAGGCTGCGGCGGATGTCGGGATGGACGATGATCGGGTCGGCCTTTTTGTCCGGTGCTTTCGGCCCCGACAGCGAGCGACCCTGCAGGCGGTCCTTGGCGTAGGCAACGGCGTTCTGATAGGCGATCTCCGACAGCGACAGTCCCTGCAGGCCAACGCCAAGGCGTGCCTCGTTCATCATCGTGAACATCGCCTTCAGGCCGCCATTGGCCTCGCCGAGCAGCGTGCCTTGCGCCTCGTCATAGTTCATGACGCAGGTCGAATTGCCGTGGATGCCCATCTTCTCCTCGATCGAGCCGCAGGAGACAGTGTTCCTGTCGCCTGGATTACCCGATGCATCGAGCTTGAGTTTAGGCACGATGAACAGCGAGATGCCTTTGACGCCTTCCGGCGCGCCCTCGATGCGGGCCAGCACCAGATGGACGATGTTGTCCGACATGTCGTGTTCGCCGGCCGAAATAAAAATCTTCTGACCTGAAATCTTGTAGGTGCCATCGCCATTCGGCACCGCCTTGGTCCGCAGCAGGCCGAGATCGGTGCCGCAATGCGGCTCGGTCAGGTTCATGGTGCCGGTCCAGACGCCGTCGATCATCCTGGGCAGCCACTTGGCCTTCTGCTCGTCGGTGCCGTGGGTGATTATTGCCGCGATCGCGCCTTGCGTCAGGCCCGGATACATCATCAGCGACATGTTGGCCGAGACCATGTATTCGGAGACCGCAGTGTGTACGGCGTAGGGCAGACCCTGGCCGCCGAACTCGACCGGTGCGGCCAGTCCCATCCAGCCACCCTCGCGATACTGGCCGAAGGCCTCTTTGAAGCCCTTCGGCGTCGTCACCGAGCCATCATCATGACGAACGCAGCCCTCTATGTCGCCGACACGGTTCAACGGGTGCATGACGTTTTCGGCGAGCTTGGCGCCTTCGGCGAGGATCGCCTCGAGCACATCGGGCGTGGCGTCGGAAAATCCGGGAAGGTTCGAATAGCGCTGGTAGCCCAGCAACTCGTTGAGCACGAACAGCGTATCCTGGACCGGAGCCCTGTATGTCGGCATGCGTTTTCTCCACCCTGCGAACCCGGTCCGAACGCCCCGATGACAGCCAGTGCGGCATGCGGACCCATGTTGAGAGCGGAGATAGCAAAAATTGACGTTTGCGTAAACGTCAATTTTTCGATGCAACAAGATTTCCCGCCCATCGCAGCAATGAGCGTGCCGGTGCGGCAGCGCGCGAGCCGAAACCCTATGGGTCGGGAGGCGAGAAAACGAAAAGCCGCGCGGCATTGCCACGCCGCTTTGATCGTCAGACAGTCAGCGGATGACTTTAGGCGTAGCGCAATTCCCAAGGGGAAACGCTATGCACTTACCCGGGAGAACCGTTTCACACTACTCCCGAAATTGCTTTAGCGAGCGACGCTAGCCTGTGGTGCCGAACGCTCGGCCAGCATCTGGCGCACCGCCGACATCGAGGCGCTCAGCTCGCTAATGGCGTCATCGATCAGTGCCCGTTGTTTCTGCAGGCGGGCAAGCTGCTTTTCCGACTTGTCCAGCGCCAGCCGCAGCTGCTTGGTGTTTGAACCCGTCGGATCGTAGAGATCCATCATCTGCTTGACGTCGCGCAGCGAGAACCCGACCTTGCGGCCAAGCAGGATCAGCTTCAGCCGGGCCTTGTCGCGGCGCGTGTAGAGACGGGTCGAACCGTCACGCTGCGGGTTGAGCAGGCCCTTGTCTTCGTAGAAACGCAGCGTGCGCAGCGTCACTCCGTATTTTTTCGCCATCTCGCCGATGCGGACAAGGTCCTCGCCGGCTTCGACAGACATATTGGTATTGGCCGCGGTCTCGCCGGCCGAGATAAGCTTCATGGTCACTGGCTTTCCCCGTCTGGTGGCGTCGCGGTCTCCTGGACCGTGCGTCGCCTGACTGGAAGCGGGGGCCTGCTTCCAGTCGTGGTTTCAACAAACAAATCGCAAAACGGCACGCTCGACGCGCCTTTTACGTTTACGTCAATTCTATACCGATTGCCGCCTTGTGACGCAAGGGTGTTCTACGCTCCGAACTTTATGCCGCACCGTCAGGCCGACATCCAACATCCTTGCAACTTCTTAAATTTGGTTAACGCGTTGTTTACCACGTTGGGTGAAATGTGGGCGCGTCGGCTACCCGTGTTTATCCTGTATCGAATTTTTCACGGTTTTTCGGAGCGCGGGTGGTAACCTGGGAAGCTCGTCTTCCACCGCGGCATTGTCGCCGGTCGCCTTCGTTCCGACAGAGACTTGGGGGAACTGGCCACGAGCCAGCCATTCTGAAAGACGGACGCACCTATGAACAGCAAGCGGTCCTATCTCGATACACTCAACGCCGGCAGGCAGCGCAGGCCGCAGACCACGCTCGAGCAGTTGAACCAGTCGCTGGAGACGCTGGAGCAGCGGCTGGAGCGGACGCGCGAGGACCCGATGGCACGTCCAGATCCCCGTCAATATGGCGCCGACGCGCGTTATCCCGCCGCCCGACCTGCCAGCCAGCAGCGCTGGTATGAGGATCCGCAGGCCGCGCCGCGCCCGAAGACCCAGATGCAGGGAGCCGCCGCTTTCGGGCAGAACTACCAGGCCATTGCCCGCGACATCGATCGCGTGCGCGGCCAGGAAGACGGCGTTGCCATGGTCGGCAAGATCGCCGGCGAACTGCGCGGCATGCGCGAGGAATTGCGCCACCAGATGACATCAGGGCTGCAGCGTGAATTCGAAGCACTGCGCAAGGACATCGAGCGGGCTTTCCAGTCAGGTGCCAAGCCCGGTACCCAGGCCAAGGGCAGTGCCGAACTCGGACTTGAATTCGAGCGGCTTTCCGGCGCCATCCAGTCGCTGGCCGAGAAGAGCGACGACAGAAGCGTCAACATGCTGCGGCTCGAACTCGAGCAGGTCAAAGCCGCGCTCGACACGCTGGCGCGCGAAGAGAGCGTGCAGAGGGTCGACCGCCGCTGGGACGATTTCGATCGCCGCTGGACGGCTTTTGAAGACCGTGTCGACGCCGACCAACGCAAGCGTTCGGACGACCCCGGCCTGTCTGTCCTGACCGACCGGCTGGAGCAGATCAGCAACGCCGTCAACAACTTGCCAGAATCGCTGTCGCTGCGTTCGCTGGAGGAGAAGGTGCGCGCACTTGCCGGCGCCGTCGACCATTTCGCCAGCCAGCAGGACAACCGCGGCAGCGACACGCTTGGCCTGATCGACGAGCGGCTGGACGAGATTTCCCGCGCCATCGTTGCCTCGACGGTAGCGGCACAAGCCAATTCATTCGACCACGAGGCTTTCGAGCGCATCGAGAAGCGGATCGACTCGCTTGCCCAGCAGATAGAGGAAGTGGCGCAGGATCGTCCCGGCAACGCGGTCATGGACCGGCTAAGCACTCTGTCGAGCCGGGTCGACGAACTCGCCGGCCGAGCCAATCTGCCCGAGCAGGCTATGGAGCGCCTGGCCAAGCAGATCGCACTCATCGCCGACAAGATCGACCAGGCGCCTACCATGCCTGACGCCGACTACATCTTCCACGGCCTGGATCAACGCTTCGACGTGCTGTCGGGCATGATGGAACGCCGCCAGGGCGACGCCATCGAACAGGGCAACATGCTGTTTCGCGATCTCGAACGCCGGCTTGACGAGGTTGCCGACAGGCTTGACCAGCGGATGCCGCAAATCGACAGCGCCGGCATCATGGACGCCATCGATGCCCGCTTCACCGCACTGGCCAAGCGCATGGAAACGCGCGTTCCCGATCCCGCGGGCGAAGCGGCGATCCGCGGCCTGGAAAGCCGGCTCGAAGACATTTCAAGCCGGCTGGATGCGTCGGCCGCGCACGTCGCCGGCATTGATCCGGCGCTGATCCGCAGCTTGGAGGCGCAGGTCGCAGGCCTGTCCGCCCATCTTTCCAAGCCCAGCACGCCGCTGCCGGAATTCGAAGACATCAGCCCACGTCTCGACGAAATCGAGAAGTCCCTGGCCGGAACGCGTGATTCCATCCTCGGCGCGGCGCGCGAAGCGGCCGAGAACGCGGTGCGATCGTTGGCCGGTTCGAGTGCCAACACGACGGCCGTTTCCGGCCTTGCCCAAGATTTGAAGACGCTTGAAACGCTGACGCGGCGCTCCGACGAGCGCAATTCGCGAACGTTCGAGGCCATCCACGACACGTTGCTCAAGATCGTCGACCGGCTTGGTTCGCTGGAACCTAGCGAGCCGGTCGAGGCGATGAGCGAATTGCTGGACGCGGCTTCGGCCGAACCGAGCAACTGGCGCGGCGCACGGCGACCCAAGATGGCCGTCGAGCCGCCGTCGATGGATATCGATCAGCCCTTGCCATTGACTGGGGACATGGCGGATCTCGATGGCGACGCCTCCAGCCTGCGCAATGAGCCGGAAGCTCGCAGCGGCCTGGGCACGCATGGCGGCCTGGGCACGTATGGCGGCCACGGTGTCGGCACCCGCACGCCAGCCGAGGCCGCCGCTGCCGCCGCCATGGCTGCGCTCGGCTCCGACATGGTTTCCGAAAAGAACGAACAAGCGGGCCGCAGATCGATCTTCGGCGGGCTGGCGCGCGCATTCAAGGGCAAGAAGGAGGCGGATATTCCGCCACTGGCCGGCTCGGCGCCGAGCGCCCCAATACCGAGCGTCGATCTCGACGAGCCGCTCGATCCGAGAATGGCCAACCGGCCGCTGGAGCCGGGCTCGGGCGCACCTGACCTCAACGCCATCATGAAGCGCGTGCGCGACGAGCGCGGCCAGCCGGCCAAGCCCAGCGACACCGATGCCGCGAAATCGGACTTCATCGCCGCGGCCCGGCGCGCGGCGCAAGCTGCGGCTGCCGAGGCCGATGCGCTGAAACGCCAGTCGACGATGACCGGACCGGTGAAGGCGCTGCGGATCGGCGACCTGCTCAAGGCACGGCGCAAGCCGATCCTGATGGGGACAACCGCGATTTTGCTGGCGCTGGGCGCCTTGCAACTGGGTAAGGCCTTTTTCGCCGATCCCGCCCAGGTGGCAAGCAACGATGTCGCGTCGATCATCGCCTCGCAGTCGGTGAAAACCGCCTCATTCGATGCCGCTGGCCAGCCAAAGACCGATATTCACCCCACGGCAGTGGAAAGCGCGCCGGATCGTGGCGTGAGACCAGCCGAGCCGTCCGAACCGGCAACCAAGGACGACGTAGCGGCGCAAAGCACGATAACCACGCCGCCAGGCGCCGATCCGTCGACGGCCGCGCTAGCAGCCGAGCCGCTTCCTGCGCCCGTCGATGCCAGCGCGGCGATGTTCGAAACGAAAGCTTCGGCTGCGCCGGCCACAACTGCCCCGGCCCCGACTGTTTCAACCGCCACGGACGCAACCGATGCCGACATCGGCACCCAGCCGTTGACGGCCCAGCCGGCGACAGCCAAGGACACCACGGGCGCGGTTCCCCCGACGGACGCTTCGCCGGCCGCAACCACGGCCAAGATCGACATTCCAGCTGACGCCGGCCCGGACGCCTTGCGCGACGCCGCCGCCAGTGGCGATGCCAAGGCGCTGTTCGAGATCGGCTCGCGTTATGCCGAGGCGCGCGGCGTCAAGGAAGACATGGCGGCAGCGGCCAAATGGTACGAGAAGTCGGCGGAGCTCGGCTTTGCGCCGGCCGAGTATCGCATCGGCAATTTCTATGAAAAGGGCATCGGCGTCGCGCGCGACATCAAGAAGGCGAAGATCTGGTACCAGCTTTCCGCGGAGCAGGGCAACGCCAGCGGCATGCACAATCTGGCCGTGCTCTTCGCCATGGCCGCGGACGGCGTGACCGACAATGAATCGGCCGCGCACTGGTTCCAGGCGGCGGCCGACGTCGGCGTCAAGGACAGCCAGTTCAACCTCGGCATCCTCGCCGCCAAGGGCGTCGGCATGAAGCAGAACCTCGAAGAGTCCTACAAATGGTTCGCGCTCGTCGCCAAGACCGGCGACAAGGATGCGGCGGCCAAGCGTGACGAGATCGCCAATGCGCTGCGGCCCGAGCAGCTCGAACGCGCCCGCGCCGCGGTCGAACTGTGGAAGGCCAAGCCGCTGGACGCGGCAGCCAATTCGGCCGACGTTCCCGAATCCTGGCAGAACGGCGCACCGCAGACAACCGCCAGCATCGACATGACGAAGGCCGTCCAGAATATCCAGCGCATTCTCAACAAGAATGGCTATGACGCCGGCGGCGCCGACGGCAAGATGGGCCAGAAGACCAAGATCGCGATCATGGCTTTCCAGACCGATAACAAGATGCCGGCGACCGGCGAGGTCGATGAAAAACTGGTCAAGGCGCTGCTGGCGCGCAAATAACGGCAGAGGCGTCGCTTCCACGACGCCCTTGCCACACATTTGCCTGTTAACTGATTGAGATGTTTTTTGTTTCGGCGGCGTAGCGCGGTTTGACTTCGCAGCACCTCCGGCGCAAGAACGAATTGGCTTGTCGGTCCAAGATGCCCGCAACGGTTGCATTCGCCGACAGGCAGAACTGATCGAGACTGACGGGTGGGCATCTATCTCCCGATCGCGGAAATTTCCGTCAACGTCTTCGTCCTGCTGGCCATGGGTGCGGCGGTGGGCTTCCTGTCGGGCATGTTCGGGGTCGGCGGGGGCTTCCTCATCACGCCGCTCTTGATCTTCTACAACATACCGCCGGCGATCGCGGTCGCCACCGGCGCCAACCAGGTCATCGCCTCCTCCGTCTCCGGCGTCCTTTCGCACATGAAGCGGGGGACGCTCGACTTCAAGCTCGGTGGGGTTTTGCTGGCCGGCGGCATCATCGGCTCCACTGCCGGCATCTACGTCTTCGCCTTCCTGCGCCGCCTCGGCCAGCTCGACCTGTTCATCTCGCTGCTCTACGTCGTGCTGCTTGGCACCGTCGGCGGGCTAATGCTGGTCGAAAGCGTCAATGCCTTGCGTGCCACGCGCAGCGGCGCCGCACCGGTGCTGAAGAAATCCGGGCAGCACAACTGGATCCATCGCTTGCCGTTGAAGATGCGTTTCAGGGCCTCAAAGCTGTTCGTCAGCGTCATCCCCGTGCTTGGCCTTGGCGCGGGCATCGGCTTCCTGTCGTCGATCATGGGCGTCGGCGGCGGTTTCATCATGGTGCCGGCGCTGATCTATCTCCTGAAAGTGCCGACCAATGTTGTTATCGGCACATCGCTGTTCCAGATCATCTTTACCTCCGCCTATACGACGCTGGTCCACGCCACCACCAACCAGACGGTCGACGTCGTGCTGGCCTTCCTGCTGATGGCGGGCGGCGTGGCCGGTGCGCAATATGGCGCCAAGGCCGGCCAGAGGCTGCGCGGCGAACAGCTCAGGGCCTTGCTGGCGGTGCTGGTGCTGGCGGTAGCGATACGACTGGCCATCAGTCTCTTCGTCACCCCGCCCAACCTCTATTCGCTGTCTGCCGCGGGCCTCAACTGATGAGGGCTCCGAACGTGTTCGCAACAGCCATTTTCCTGTCGCTGCTTGCGGCCGCCGTGCCGGCGAAGGCACAGGTCCCGCTGACGGAAGGCATCCAGATCGGGCTCTCCACCGACAATGTCTCAATCACCGCCGGCTTTTCCGGCGCCGACCTGACCATCTTCGGTTCGCTGGAAAATCCCGATCCACTCGTGGCGCGCCAGGGCCGCTACGATGTCATCGTCGTGCTCGAAGGGCCGCCCAAACCGGTGGTGGTGCGCCGCAAGGACCGGGTTCTCGGCGTCTGGATCAATCTGGACTCCGAGACCTTCGAGAACGTGCCGGTGTCCTATTCGGTGGCGACGACGCGGCCGCTGCAGGACATCACCGAGCCGAACAGCTATAAGCAGCTGTCGCTCGGCGCCTCCAACCTTTACATGCAACCCGCCGATCCCGGCGACAGCCCGGCGACGATCGAGGAATTCACCGCGGCGCTGCGGGAGCGCAAGTCGGCGACCGGCCTCTACAGCGAGAATGTCGGCGGCGTGCAATTCCTGTCGCAGAACCTGTTCCGCGCCACCGTCAGGCTGGCGCCGAATGTTCCGGTCGGCACCCACAAGGCGCGCGCCTTCCTGTTCAAGAGCGGCCTGTTCATCAAGGAAAGCTCGGCCCAGCTCGAAATCCGCAAATCCGGTTTTGAACAGTCGATCTTCCGTGTCGCGCACAATTATTCCTTCCTCTACGGCGTCTTCGCGATATCGCTAGCCATGCTGACCGGCTGGCTCGGGAGGCTGATCTTCCGGCGAGACTAATGCATGTCGCCCAAAAGTGGCCCCGGTTTTGGGAGAACGACATGCATCGAATCAAAAACCTAAAGCGCGTCGCCTGAATCCGTTCAAACGCGACGCGCTTTAGAACTTTTCCCGAAAAGTGGTTTCCCTTTGCGGGAGCATGCGGTAGACCGCGCTCCCCAGCCAACTGGCAGACACAAACAATTCGGTTCGGCAGAGCAGCCCGTCCCCGGGCAGCGCGCGATTTCTCGTGGCGCCTATCGGCTCGTCGACGACCAATACAGGAACTTGTCATGCGACCAGCCTTCGCCGGCATCGACTTCGGCACTTCCAATTCCACCGTGGGCGTGGTCAGGAACGGGCAGCCGCGCCTCGTCACGCTTGAGGACGACCAGGTCACGCTGCCCAGTGCCGTGTTCTTCAACTTCGAGGACAACCGCACCTGTTTTGGCCGCCACGCCATCGCCAACTACACCGACAGCATCGAGGGCCGGCTGATGCGCTCGCTGAAGAGCGTGCTCGGCAGTTCGCTTGCGCACGAGAAGACCCGTATCAAGGCGCGCTCGATCGGGTTCATGGAAATCGTCGGCCTGTTCCTCGGCCATCTCAAGAAGAAGCTCGAAGCTGATGCCGGCGATGCCGTCGAGACCGTGGTGCTTGGCCGGCCGGTGCAATTCGTCGATGACGACGCTGAGGCCGACGCGAAGGCGCAAAGCGAACTCGAGAACGCCGCGCGCGCCCAGGGCTTCAAGCACATCGCATTCCAGTTCGAACCGATTGCGGCTGCGCTCGACTACGAGCAGAAGGTGGCGAGGGAAGAGCTGGCGCTGATCATCGACATGGGCGGCGGCACCTCGGACTTCTCGGTCGTGCGCGTTTCACCGCAGCGCTCCCGGTCGCTCGACCGCAAGGACGACATCCTGGCCAGCCGGGGCATCCATATTGGCGGCACGGATTTCGACCGGCTGCTGAGCATCGCCCATGTCATGCCGCAGCTTGGCTATTTGACGCCGACCAAGGACGGCAAGCGCAATCTGCCGGCCAGCTACTTCATCGACCTCGCGACATGGCAGCGCATCAATCTGGTCTACACCGCCAAGGCGATGACGCATCTGCGCCAGATCCGCTACGAGGCTGAGCGCGCCGACCTGGTCGACCGCTTCATCCACATCGTCGAGCACCGCTACGGACACGCGCTGGCGGCGCTTGTCGAAAAAGCCAAGATCGAGCTCACCGACAGCTCGTTCGCAGAGGTCGCGGTGAAGCTGCCGGGCGCGGAGTTCGCCGCCGAGATTACGCGCAGCGGGCTGGAAGCCACGATCGCCAGGGATATCGAGCGGGTCACAGGAACGGTGGCGCAGACCATCCGGGACGCTGAGGTCAGGCCATCCGATATCACCGCGGTGTTCCTGACCGGCGGATCGACCGCGATTCCGCTCGCCAGACGAGAGATCCTGTCGCTGGTGCCGCAGGCATCCGTCATCGAAGGCGACATGTTCGGCTCGGTCGGACTTGGCCTGGCGCTGGATGCTCAGCGAAAGTTCGGCTGAGGCTTTCTTGGAGCGGTTCTGCTTTACCGATCCGCGTTGGACTAGGCCATATGCACATAAACGCCGCAGGCGTGACGCGACGAAGGCCTGGACAGGGACTTACCCGCGCGTTGTCAAAGTCGAGAGCTGGTCAGTGTCGTAGCGGTTTCGCAAATCGGCGAGCGCTTTTGGGTCCGGCGCACCTTGCGCCGCGAGTTTGGCAAGTTCTTCGAAGTAGTGTTCGTGGCCAGGCGGAGAGACGGTCATCAGCACGCGCGCGGGCCTCTCACTGACATTCGTGATGTCGTGCGGTACTCCCGGTGGAATGAACAGATAGGTTCCGGGCGTTGCACGGATCGTCTTGTCGCCGACATGCCACGCACACTCGCCCTCGAGCAGGTAGAACGTCTCTTCCTGGACGCGGTGAACATGCCGTCCGGTGGCGAATCCCGCTGGGATCGTCCAGTCAAACATGCTCGTGTGCTTGGTATTTTCGCCGGTGACGAGGAAGACCATAGGTTGACCACGCAGCATGATACCCTTCTTCTCATCGGGCATGCGAATGACGGCATTGGCACTCATAGGATCCTCCTTTGACTGGGCGCTTACTTCTGGCAAGCACCTGTGCAACATTGGCCGTCGATGCCGGAAAGTCGTGAATTCGTTCCCAAAAATTTGCTAAAAGCGTTGGATGGCACTCGGAGGCGACCTTTATCAGTTTGGCCCGTTCCGTCTCGATCAGGTGGCGGGCATTTTGTACCACGGTGCCGAGCCGACCATGCTTGGGCAACGCGCCGTCTCGCTTTTGCGCTTGCTGCTCCAAAACGCGGGCGTACCGGTATCCAAGGACGCGTTGGTCGAGGCCGGCTGGGGCGAGTTGGCGGTTGCCGATAACAACCTAACGGTCCAGATCGCGGCCTTGCGCCGGGTATTGGCCAACGCAGCGAATGCTGAGAGCTGGATCGAAACACTGCCGCGACGCGGCTATCGCTATGTAGGACCGGCTGTTGCGACGAATGTCCCTGCATCCCGCATCGCGTTGGCGCTGACCTTGCCTGAGAAACCGTCCGTCGCGGTCCTGCCGTTTTCGAACTTGAGCGGAGATCCACAGCAGGAGTATTTCGCTGATGGAATGGTCGACGACATCATCACCGGCCTGGCACGCATAAACTGGCTTTTCGTAATCGCGCGAAATTCGACCTTCACCTACAAGGGCCGCGCCGTGGACGTGAAGCAGGTCGGCAGCGAGCTTGGCGTGCGATATGTCATCGAAGGCAGCGTGCGCAAGGCCGGCGGCAGTGTGCGCGTGACCGGTCAGATGATCGATGCATCGACCGGCGCGCATGTGTGGGCCGAGCGCTACGACCGCAGCTCCGAGGACATTTTCGCGCTTCAGGACGAGATCGCGCTATCAGCGGTGGGCGCGATCGCCCCGAGCATGCGAAAAGCGGAAATTGAACGCGTCAGACGGAAGCGCCCGGAGAGTCTCGATGCCTACGATCTCGTGCTTCAAGCCCAGCCTGACGTTGACACAGGTATGCCGGCGCAAGTTATTAGAGCGCTGGCGCTTCTTGAGCGTGCCATCGCACTCGAGCCCGCCTATGCCCTTGCACATGGCAATGCCGCGATGTGTCATCATTGTTTGTTCCTTCGCGCCGGGCTGCAGGAGGTCAACCGTACGGCTTCGATCCGGCATGCCCGATGGGCCATTGTTCATGGGCAAGATGATGCGCTCGCTCTGACATGGGCAGGGTTTTCGATCGGCATGGACGCGCATGATCGCGCCGCCGCATTCACAGCATTGGAAGCAGCGCTCGCCATTAGCCCGTCATCGGCGCTGACCTACATTCTTGGCAGCGTCATTCTCGGATGGGGCGGCGAAGCAGAGCGCGCGATAGAATGGAGCGAGAAGGGTATGCGGCTAAGCCCGTTCGATTCGTGGACTTGGGCCGCGTTTGACGCGCAAGCTATGAGCCATTTGCTGCGCGGGCGTTACGAAGAAGCCTGTCGTGCGGCATACAAGTCCGTTCAAGCCAATCCGGCACACAGCATCACCTATGTGCAACTAGCCGCTGCGCTCGCTAAACTCGGGCGGCTGGACGAAGCACGGGCGGCGGCCGCGCGCGTGCGCGAGCTTCAGCCGGGCTTTCGCTACAGCCGCCAGTTTGCTGGCGTGCGCTGCGCGCCAGCGCTCGCGGAAACTCTTGGAAGCGCGCTGCGGGACGCCGGATTGCCGGAGTGACGGTCGAGCGCCGAGGCGGACAGCGCTTGCGATGGTCCAACTTGGGTCATTTCGACGGACTCAGCGGGATTGACGCAGCATCCGCCTTGCCGCCGAGGTGCGCCTTCAGCGCCATCTGGGCAAGGCTTGCCTGGCGATCGCGATGCGTGATCATGGCGAAGTCGCGCTTCGGCAATTCGAGCGGCACGGACCTGAGACTGCCTTCGGCCACTGCACGGGCCACGACAAGCTCCGAAATGATGGTGGCGCCGGCCCCCGCCTCGACCGCCTGGCGAATCGCTTCATTGCTCGGCAGCACCAGGAATATCTGTAAATCGGCGAGCGAAATTCCTTCGCGACGCGCCAGATCCTCCAGCACTTCGCGCGTGCCCGAGCCGCCCTCGCGGATGATCCAGCGCAGGCCCTTGATGTCGGGGTGGCCGGGCGCAATCTCGGCGATCTCCGGATGCGAGCTGGCAACCACCAGCATGAGCCTGTCGACGTCGACCTTGGCGCGGCGCAATATGTCGGACTCGGTGCGCCCCTCGACCAGGCCGAGATCGGCCGCACCATCAAGGACATTGGCCTCGACCTGCCTGGTGTTGCCGATGGTGACGCTCAGCCTGACGGCCGGATAGGCTTCATGGAAGGACGCCAGCCGGCGCGGCAGCCAATAACTGGCGATGGTCTGGCTGGCGGCGATCGAGAGGCTGCCGGTGACCGTCTGCGAGACATGCTCCAGTACATTGCGCGCGGCAGCCGCCCGTTCGAGCACTGCCTTGGCTTCGGGCAGGAACCGGTGTCCGGTCTGGGCAAGCTCGATGTTGCGGCCAACCCGGTTGAACAGATGAACGCCATGCTGTTCTTCAAGCGCCCGGATGGCGGCCGATGCTGCCGACTGCGAAATGCCCAGCAGTTCCGCCGCCTTGGTCATATGGCCGCGCTCGGCGACGGCGACGAAAATCCGCAACTGGTCCAGGGTCATGAGCGCATTAAGAACCAATATCGATCGAATTTACAAGAACAACTAATTAGACAGATCGATGCCTCTATTCTAAGTTTTCTGGGGAGTTTAGAACAAATTCGCCGAGATATCGCAGAGAGCAGAATGATCGAGCGGTTCAGATCCCTGTTTGCGCATTGGACCCGCGGCATAAGGCGACGGTTGGCGGGCGATCGCTATCATCCGGAAGAGCACTACATGCGCGGCCCCGGACCGAGGACACGTGCCAAATCCGTTGGCCGTACAGGCACCCCCGGATCATGATGCACAGACCGCCGCGCGGCGCGAATTCGGCACCATCGCAACGCCCGCTTGCCGACACGCGCGCACCGGATGAAGGCGATGGTGTCGACACCTCGCCTGATGTCTCCGACAGCATCGCCAAGACGACCTGCTACATGTGCGCCTGCCGCTGTGGCATCGACGTGCACATCAAGGATGGCAAGGTCCGCTACATCAACGGCAACAAGGACCATCCGGTCAATCGCGGCGTGATCTGCGGCAAGGGCAGCTCCGGTATCATGCAGCACTACAGCCCGGCAAGGCTGAGGAAGCCATTGCTGCGCACCGGTCCGCGCGGCTCTGGCGAGTTCCGGGAAATCGAGTGGGAAGAGGCGTTTTCGATCGCGACGGAGCGGCTGTCGAACATCCGCCGGACCGACCCCAAGAAACTGGCCTTCTTCACGGGCCGCGACCAATCCCAATCCTTGACCGGCTGGTGGGCAAGCCAGTTCGGCACTCCGAACTTCGCCGCCCATGGCGGCTTCTGTTCGGTCAACATGGCGGCGGGCGGCCTTTACACGATCGGCGGCTCGTTCTGGGAGTTCGGCGAACCGGACTGGGACAACACCCGATATTTCATGCTGTTCGGCGTTGCCGAGGACCATGATTCCAACCCGATCAAGATCGGTCTCGGCAAGCTCAAGGCGCGCGGCGCCAAAGTCGTCTCGATCAATCCGTGCCGGACCGGCTACAATGCGATCGCCGATGACTGGATCGGCATCCGGCCCGGCACCGACGGACTGTTCGTGTTCGCGCTTATCCATGAATTGCTCAGGGCGGGCCGCGTCGATCTCGACTATTTGCTGCGCTACACCAACGCTCACGTCCTCGTCGTCCAGGAGCCGGGTGCGGCCGATGACGGGCTGTTCGTCCGTGACGGCGAGGGCAATCCGCTGGCCTGGGACAGGATGGCGAAGATACCGATCAGCGCCACCGATGCCAGCGCGAAACCGGCGCTGACCGGCAGCTTCACGATCGACGGACGCCACTGCGTTCCGGTGTTCCAGTTGATCGCCGACCGCTACCTCGATGAGAGCTATGCACCGGACGCGGTCGCCGAGCGCTGCGGCATTGCCGCCGATACGATCCGCAGGATCGCCGCCGAACTCGCGCACGTCGCCTTCGAACAGACGATCGAACTGCCGATCGCCTGGACCGACTGGGCCGGGCGTCGGCACGAGACGATCAAGGGGCGACCTGTTTCGATGCACGCCATGCGCGGCATCTCGGCCCATTCGAACGGTTTTCATACCTGCCGCGCCCTCCATTTGCTTCAGGTGCTGCTGGGCACGGTGGATGTGCCGGGCGGTTTCCGCTTCAAGCCGCCCTACCCCCGATCTGCGCCGCCCGGTCCGAAGCCGGCCGGCAAGACCGTCAAGCCGATGACGCCGCTTGAAGGCATGCCGCTCGGTTTCGTCTGCGGGCCGGACGACCTGCTGGTCGACGAGGCCGGCGCACCTCTTCGCATCGACAAGGCCTATTCCTGGGATGCGCCGCTGGCCGCGCACGGCCTGATGCACACCGTCATCCGCAACGCCTGGGCCGGTGACCCTTACCCGATCGACACGCTGATGATGTATATGTCCAACATGGCTTGGAATTCCTCGATGAACACCGTCGAGACCATCGCCATGCTGACCGACCATGATGACGCGGGAAAATACAGGATCCCCTTCATCATCTATTCCGACGCCTATTATTCCGAGACCGTGCCGTTCGCCGACCTCGTCCTGCCGGATACGACCTATCTCGAGCGGCATGACTGCATCAGCCTGCTCGACCGGCCGATCAGCCACGCCGATGGCCCGGGCGACGCTATTCGCCATCCCGTCGTCGAACCGGACCGTGATGTCCGGCCGTTCCAGTCGGTGCTGATCGAACTCGGCGCGCGGCTTGGATTGCCAGGGTTTGTCGACGAGGACGGCACGGCCAAGTACCGCGACTATGCCGACTACATCGTCAACCATGAGCGCACATCAGGCATCGGCCCGCTTGCCGGCTGGCGCGGCAAGGATGGGACCTCGATCGGCAGAGGCGAGGCCAACCCGGACCAATTGCAACGCTACATCGACAATGGCGGCTTCTGGCATCACGATTTCGCGGATGACCAACGTTACTACAAGATGGCCAATCGCTCCTATCTCGACTTCGCGGAGCAGATGGGCTTCATCCCCAACGCGGAGCCGATCATCTTTCAGCTCTATTGCGAGCCGATGCAGCGCTTCCGCCTGGCCTCACGCGGCCATGGCCGCGTCTTGCCGCCGGAGGGCGATCGCCAGCGCATCGAGACCTTCATGGACCCGCTGCCCTTCTGGTACATGCCCTTCGAGGAAGCAGCCATCGACCTCGAAAAATATCCGCTGCACGCGCTGACGCAGCGGCCCATGCACATGTACCACTCGTGGGGGTCGCAGAATGCGTGGCTGAGACAGATCACCAGCCAGAACCGGCTGTTCGTGCATCAGCGGACGGCAGCAGATCTAGGCCTTGTCGATGACGACTGGGTGTGGATCGAAAGCATCAATGGCAGAGTGAAGGGGCAGATCAAGCTGATCGACGGGGTGAACGAAAGCACGGTCTGGACCTGGAACGCCATCGGCAAGCGGCGCGGCAGCTGGGGGCTGAAGGACGACGCGGCCGAATCCAATCGTGGCTTCCTGCTCAACCATATCATCGGCGACCAGACTTCCGCCGATGCTCAGGGCAAACGCTATTCGAACTCCGATCCTGTCACCGGACAGGCGGCGTGGTTCGATCTGCGCGTGCGCGTCGTCAAATGCGCGGCCGAGGAAGCCGGCTTCACCGAGCCGCAGTTCGAGCGTTTTCAGCAGCCACCGCATTTCGAACCCTCGCCCGACAAGCTGACCTTCGGCGCTGAGTTCCGCAGGGCAAGAGAGGCGGCCGAATGACCTGTCTGCCAAGTCAGAGCGGCAAGAAACTAGGGCTAGTCATCGATCTCGACACCTGCGTCGGCTGCCAGGCCTGCGTCACCGCCTGCAAGGAGTGGAACACCGGCGGCCACATGGCGCCGCTGACCGACATCGATCCCTATGGTGGCCATGTCGACGGCGTCTGGTTCAACCGTGTTCACAGCTACGAGCACACCACCGAGATGGGCGGGCGCACGGTCAACTTCCCGCGCTCCTGCCTGCATTGCGAGACGCCGGCCTGCGTCACCGTCTGCCCGACCGGCGCCTCCTACAAGCGGGCCTCGGACGGCATCGTGCTGGTCGACGAGGACAAGTGCATCGGCTGTAAATTGTGCAGCTGGGCCTGCCCCTATGGGGCGCGCGAATTCGACACCGATGTCGGGGTGATGAAGAAGTGCACGCTGTGCGTCGACCGCATCTACAATGACAATCTGGCCGAAGAAGACCGCGTGCCGGCCTGCGTCGCAGCTTGCCCGACCAGCGCTCGGCATTTTGGCGACCTGGGTGATCCCCTGTCGGCTGTCTCGCAACTGGTGGCGGAGCGCGGCGGCGTCGATCTGATGCCGGAGCTCGGCTATCGCCCGACCAACAAATACCTGCCGCCGCGCGCCCATACCAAGCGCGCCGCATCGGTGGCCGCGCCGGCCCTCGAACCGGTGCGGGCCGAAGGCGGTTTTCTTGGCTGGGTCGACCGCATGCTTTCGAACTGACCATGCATCCAGCTTTCTCCGTCGTCTTCTTCACCACCGCCACCGGCGCCGGCTATGGATTGCTGGCGCTGCTTGGCGTGCTCGGAGGATTCCAGATCATTCCGCCTGACTTCTGGCTGGGCTTCATCGGCATGGGCCTGGCACTCGGGCTGATCGCGGCCGGGCTGTTGTCCTCGACCGGCCACCTCGGCAGACCCGAACGGGCTTGGCGGGCCTTCTCGCAATGGCGCAGCTCGTGGCTGTCGCGCGAAGGCGTCGCCTCGGTCATCACCTTCATCCCGGCGGGCCTGTTCGGTATCGGCTGGATATTTTTTGGCCGGACCAATGGCTGGGTGGCCATTGCCGGGTTGTTGGCCACCTGCGGTGCCGTGGTCACCGTCTGCACGACCGGCATGATATACGCGTCGCTGAAACCGATCGCCCAGTGGCACAGCCGCTTCACCCTGCCCGGCTACCTCATTTTTTCGGCAATGACCGGCAGTGTGCTGATGAACGCGCTGTTGCAGGGATTTGCGCTTGGTTCGAAGGTGCTCCTGGCGGCTTGCCTGCTGCTAACCATGCTCGGCTGGGGCTGGAAGCTGGCGACCTGGCGCTACAATGACCGGCTGGAGATCGCAACCAACGCCAACACCGCGACGGGGCTGGCCGGCGGCACGGTGCGGTCGCTGGAATGGCCGCATACCGAGGAAAACTACCTGCTCAAGGAAATGGGTTTTCGCATCGCACGCAAACACAGCGCGCGGCTGCGCCAGATCACGCAACTCCTGGCCTTCGCACTGCCCGTCTTACTGTTGGTCGCCGCTTTTTCCTTGCCATGGCCGTTCGTGGCGGTGGTTTCGGTGATCGCCGCGATGGCACAATTCGCCGGCATGCTGGTCGAGCGCTGGCTGTTCTTCGCCGAGGCGAAGCACACGGTTACCCTGTACTACGGACGTTAATCTCAGCCCGGCCGCAACATCGAGCGGGATATCGCAAAAATGCGGTCCGCGCCGAGCATGTAGGCCATCAAAGTATCCAGCCGGAACAGCCCGGCATAGGCGCGGTCGAGCACGTTGAGGGAGCCGGTATAGGCGCCGAAGGCCGGCATGATCATGCGGCCGCCGTCGCCAGCGAAGCAGCGCCGCCGCACCGAGCGGCCCTGTTGCACGATGCGGGCGCAGGGATGCAGATGTCCTGCTATTTCGCCCTCGACGCGCACCTTCGATGGCTCATGCCGGAACAGCAGCGAGCCTATGGCGAGTTCGCGCACCGTTTCGCCCGGCAGGTCGCCGGGTGCTTCCGGATCGTGATTGCCGGCAACCCAGAACCAGTCGCGGCCTGACATCAGCGCCTCCAGCCGCTCGCGAAAGCTCGCATGCATGCGTCCGGCGCCGCCGCCATCGTGAAAACTATCGCCCAGGCTGATGACCATGGATGGCTGATAGTCAGCGATCACGGCCTGCAGTCTCAGCAAGGTTGCACCGGTGTCGTAAGGCGGAATCAGCGTGCCGCGCCTTGCCAGCGACGAACCCTTTTCCAGATGCAGGTCGGACACGGCCAGAAGCCTGAACTCGGGAAAATAGAGCACACCGCGCGGATCGCAGACGGCGCGCTCGCCGGCGATGCCGACAAGGTCGGCCTCGCCGATCAGCGATGTGCGCGCCAGCGAAAAATTCATTCCTCGACCATCCCCGGCCCCATTGCCTCCTCGACCAATGTCGCCGCATCCATAAGCAGCGTTTCATCAGCCTCGCCGTTCACCGGCATCTTGCCGATCTCAAGCATGATCGGCACGGCAAGCGGCGAAATCTGTTCAAGCGCCTTATGCACGATTCGACCCTGGATGCGCGAGAGCATGTCGGCAAGTCTGCTGACATCGAGCAGACCGGTCGCCGCATCCGCACGTGTCGCCTGCAGCAGGATGTGGTCCGGCTCATGGCTGCGCAGCACATCGTAAATGAGATCGGTCGACACGGTGACCTGGCGGCCGCTCTTTTCCTGCCCCGGATGGCGTTTTTCGATCAATCCCGAAATCAGCGCGCAGTTGCGGAAGGTGCGCTTGAGAAGCCAGCTGTCGGCCAGCCAGGCTTCGAGGTCGTCGCCAAGCATGTCCTGGTCGAAAAGTGCACTGAGCGAAGGCTTCCGAGCTTTGAACATCGTGCCCATGTCGCCCAGTGACCATATCGCCAGTGCATAGTCGGTGGCGACAAAGCCGAGCGGCCTGGCTCCCGTCCTGTCGAGGCGGCGGGTGAGCAGCATGCCGAGCGTCTGGTGCGCTAGCCTGCCCTCGAACGGGTAGGCCACGAGATAATGGCGATTGCCTCGTGGAAAGGTCTCGATCAGCAGGTCATCGCGTTTGGGCAGCACCGATTTGTCGGCCTGGAACCGCAGCCAGTCGGCGACCTGCTCGGGCAGCTTCTTCCAGCGCTGCGGGTCGTCCAGCATGATGCGGACCTGTTCGGCGAGATAGGTCGAAAGCGGGAACTTGCCGCCGCCATAATAGGGCACCTTGGCATCGCTGCCCGGCGCGTTCGACACGAAGCATTCATTCTCGCGAATGCCTTCGAAGCGCAGCACCTTGCCGGCAAACATGAACGTGTCGCCATGCGTCAGCGTTTCGAGGAAGGCTTCCTCGATCTTGCCGAGAACCCGGCCGCCGCGCGAAGCCGCGCCTTTGCTGCCGGCCTTGATGTAACGCACGTTGAGGGCCGGCACCTCGATGATGGTGCCGACATTCAACCTGTATTGCTGGGCAATGCGCGGATTGGACACGCGCCACAACCCATCCTTGTTTAGCCGGATGCGGGCATAGCGCTCATAATTCTTCAGCGCATAGCCGCCGGTGGCGACGAAATCCACGACACGATCGAATGTCGACCGATCGAGGCTGACATAGGGCGCGGCTGTTCGCACTTCCTCGAACAGATCATCGGCACGGAATGGCGCGCCGCAGGCGCAGCCCAGCACATGCTGGGCCAGCACATCGAGGCCGCCATCGATCAGCGGCGGCGTGTCCTGCGCGCCGAGATAATTGGCATCGAGGGCGGCCCGGCACTCCAGCACCTCGAAACGATTGGCCGGGATCAGGATCGCCTTGGACGGCTCGTCCATGCGGTGGTTGGCACGGCCGATGCGCTGTGCCAACCGGCTCGCCCCTTTCGGCGCGCCGACATGCACGACCAGGTCGACATCGCCCCAGTCGATGCCGAGATCGAGCGTCGAGGTGGCGACGATGGCACGCAGCGCATTCTCGCCCATCGCCTTCTCGACGCGTCGGCGCTGCGCAACGTCGAGCGAGCCGTGATGCAACGCGATCGGCAAGGTATCCTCATTGACCCGCCACAATTCCTGGAACAGCAGCTCCGCCTGGCTGCGGGTGTTGACGAACAACAGGGTCGTCTTGTGGCGCTTGATCTCGCGGTAAATCTCCGGCGTGGCGTAGCGCGCCGAATGCCCCGCCCACGGCACGCGCTCTTCCGAATCGAGGATGGAGATCTCCGGCTTCGCACCGCCCGTGACGACGATCAATTCGGCCATCCCCGGGCTTGTCGACTCTTTGGGTGGATTCTGGCTGACCAGCCAGCGCCGCAACTCGTCCGGCTCGGCCACCGTCGCCGACAGCCCGATCGTCTGCAGGCCAGGGACAAAGCTGCGCAACCGCGCCAGCCCGAGCGCCAGCAGATGTCCGCGTTTCGACGTCACCAGTGAATGCAATTCGTCGAGCACGACGTAGCGCAGGTCCTCAAAGAAGCGCCTTGCATCGCCTGCTGCGATCAGCAGCGCCAGTTGCTCGGGCGTGGTCAGCAGAATATCGGGCGGCACCAGTTTCTGGCGCTGGCGCTTGTGCCCGGGGGTGTCGCCGGTGCGCGTCTCGATGGTGACGGGCAGCCCGATCTCCTCCACCGGCTTGCCGAGGTTGCGCTCGATATCGACGGCAAGCGCCTTCAGTGGCGAGATATAGAGCGTGTGGATGCCGCGATGCGCCTGGCCCGGCTTTCGCCTTGGCCGGTTCGCAAGTTCAGTCAGCGAGGGCAGGAACCCAGCCAGCGTCTTGCCGGCGCCAGTCGGGGCGATCAGCAGGACCGACTGTCCGGCCTGGGCCTTCGACAGAAGTTCAATCTGATGGGCGCGCGGCGACCAGCCCTTTTCGCCAAACCATCGGATGAATGGTTCGGGCAGGGCGACGGTGGCATTCTGTTCGGCAAGGCGCGGCTGCTCTGTCACCTGCCAGAGGTAGCGCGACGGCAGTCAATCGCCAAGAAGAATCGGAACAAAAGGGGATCGTTCGTTCCTACGGCCGCCGAAACCCGGTCGGACCGCCATAGAGGTAGCCGATGCGGGCGACGGCGTCGCGCAGTCCCTCACGCGACACCAGCATGGTGTGGCCGTTGGCGTGGATCATGGTGTCGGCATCGGTCATAACGGCGACATGGCCCTTCCAAAACACCAGGTCGCCCCGCCGCAACCCTGAGAAAGCGGGCCCCGGTTCCAGCGGCTCGCCGAGCGTCGTCGCCTGCATGTCGGTATCGCGCAGCACGTTCCTGCCGGCCATGCGCATCGCCAGTTGCACCAGGCCCGAACAATCGATGCCGAAGCCGGAAGCCCCGCCCCACAGATAGGGTGTGCCGAGAAACATCTCAGCCACCGAAACGTAATCGGTGGCCACTTCACCGAGAGGCCGCAGATGACCTGCTATCAACGCTTCGCCGGAGGGCAGAACGGCATAGTGGGTGCCGCGTGTCTCGGCCGCATCCGTCACTGTCACCGTCGATCCCATCGACAATTGTCCTGAGATCGGAAACCGCAAATCGGGTCCAGGATAGAGAAAAGTGCGTGGTGCCGAGACGATGTGCGTGGGCGCATGTTCCCGCCCGCCCAGCATGGTATCGGCGACATAGCCGACATAGCCGTCACGTTCCGCCTGGACCCAGGCCCAGCCCTCAGCGACCTCGAAGACCAGGACATCGTCGCCGAACAGGGCTTGCGTGTTGACGCCGGCATCCGGCCGCGGCGCCTTGCGGATATCGGCCACGGCTGCAGTGATCCGCGCCGGCCGACCGGCAACGAAGCGGTCTGCGGCGACTTCGCCCTTCAGCCGTGCATCGGCGAGGTCGGAACGGAAAGCGTGAAGGCGGGCATCCCTGGCAGTCAAATCGGCAACTCTGAAATTAGATGGGTAACTCATGGGCCTTGGCGATGATATCATCGCCGAAGCGCTCAACAAAGAGAGCGCCCTCGACCGTGCGTCTGATCAGCACATTTCGCTTGTCGAGTTCGTCGCGATGGCGCGATACCAGTTTCAATGCGCCCATCGTGTCAAGCGCGCGCGTAATCACCGGCTTGGTGACGTTGAGGCGGGCAGCTAGCCCACGCACGGTATGTGGCGGCGGGTCGAGATAGATTGTGAACAGGATCGCGGTCTGGCGCATGGTCAGATCGGGTGCATCGTTGCGCACTTGCGACAGCATCACTTGCTGCCACAGTCGCAAGGCCTGGCTCGGGCGCATCGCAATCGACATCGCGCCAGCATGACGGCAAATTGTTTCGGTTCCGTTTCAGTTTCCAACCTGCTGAATCAGGATTTTGGCAGAAAGCCGGTTCCGACTTTTCGGGACCGTCGTTAGCCAAAACGTTTCGCGATGATCCACTCCAGAGCTCGGATGCCTTGTGCCTCGCCGCCTGCAGGACCATGCGGGCGATCGGCAGGGTTCCAGGCGAAGATGTCGAAATGCGCCCAGGCCACACTCTTTTCGACAAAGCGCTTCAGGAACAGTGCCGCCGTGATCGAGCCGGCAAAACCGTCCGTGGTGACATTGTTGATGTCGGCGATCTTCGACGCCAGTTTTGAATCGTAAGGCCGCCATAATGGCATCCGCCACAGCGGATCCTCGACCGCAACAGAAGCCGCCGCGAGGTCGAATGCGAGCGTTTCGTCGCCGGTATAGAATGGTGGCAGGTCGGGACCGAGCGCGACACGGGCAGCCCCGGTCAGTGTCGCCATGTCGACCAGAAGCTGCGGCTCCTCCTCGTCGGCCAGCGCCAGCGCATCGGCGAGCACCAGCCGCCCCTCGGCGTCCGTGTTGCCGATCTCGACTGACATGCCCTTGCGGCTCGACAGCACGTCGCCGGGCCGGAACGCGTTGCCGGCTATCGAATTCTCTACCGCCGGAATGAGCACGCGCAGCCGCACATCCAGCCCGGCAGCCATGATCATCGAGGCCAGGCCAAGCACGTTGGCGGCACCGCCCATATCCTTCTTCATCAAAAGCATGCCGGACGACGGCTTGATGTCGAGACCGCCAGTATCGAAACAGACACCCTTGCCGACCAGCGTCACCTTCGGCGCGCCTTGCTGCCCCCAACGCATGTCGATCAGGCGCGGCGCGGCGGTCGACGCGCGGCCGACGGCGTGGATCATCGGGAAGTTCTGATCGAGAAGATCGTCGCCCTTGACCACCGAGACGTCGGCCTTGTGCCTGTCGGCAAGGGTCCGCACCGCCTTCTCCAGGTCTTCCGGGCCCATATCGCTGGTCGGCGTGTTGACCAGATCGCGGGCCAGAAAAACGCCATCGACAATACGGCGAACCCGCCCGGTATCGACGCCGGCCGGCAGGCCGAAGCGCAGCGCCTTGCCAGGTTTCTTGCCATAGCGGGTGAAGACGTAGCCGCCGAGCATCAGCGCGATTGCAACGAGTTCCGGCTCGACCGGCGTCGAGGCGAAATGCCAGTCGCCTTCCGGAAGGGCTTTCGACAGCCCGCCCAGGGCGAGCGCGCCTTCGCCATCGCCGATACCGAAGAGGGCGCCGCCGAGCGCTCCTTTTTCGCCAGGCACGACCAGCGTCCTGCCTGCCTCGCCGGAAAAGCCATTGGCTCTTGCCCAGGCGACGGCCGCTGGCGCAAGACCGGCTGCGTCCAGACCGTCGCTGGCGACCAGATAGACCGGCAATGCGCCCGGCAATTTCTTCTCGACGAGTTCGACAGGCATTCGACGGTCTCCTGGTGTGGGCGCGCCCCGAGTCGGCGTTCTTAACTGTCCGTTAGGGTTAACAGAATATTTCTGCGAGAGGGAAGACGGCCACGCAATGGCCGCGCATGAATGGAGGCTTAGGTAGCCATGCCGACCAACAGCACGATCAATGCCAGGGGAAAACGGCTCATCACCACGGCCCTTGCGCTGGCGCTCGCGGCGGGCGTCGCCGGTTGCGGAACCGACAAGCTCTCCACCGGCTCGATCGGGCGCACCGGAGGCAAACCGCTGGAAACCATGTCGACCGGAGAACTGCACAATGCCACCGGCGCCCTTGGCCAATCCTACGCCAGGAACCCCAACGACAAGCGGATAGCGACGAATTATGCGGCGGCACTGCAGATGGATGGTGACGCCGACCAGTCGCTCGCCGTGATGCGCAAGCTGGCGATCGCTCTGCCGAAGGATCGTGACGTGCTTGCCGCCTATGGCAAGGCGCTGGCGGCCAACGGCCAGTTCGAGGCGGCGCTTGACGCCGTGCGCCGCGCTCAGACACCGGAATATCCCGACTGGAGGCTGGTGTCGGCCGAAGCGGCCATTCTCGACCAGACCGGCCAGAAGGATAATGCGCGCCAGCTTTACCGCAAGGCGCTCGAACTCAAGCCGAACGAGCCTTCGGTGCTCTCCAACCTTGGCATGTCCTATGTGCTGGAAGGGGACCTGCGCACCGCCGAAACCTATATGCGCTCGGCCGCGCAGCAGCCGAATGCGGACAGCCGGGTCCGCCAGAACCTGGCGCTGGTCGTCGGACTGCAAGGCCGTTTCGACGAAGCCGAGAAGATTGCCTCGCAGGAACTCTCGCCTGAACAGGCGCAGGCGAACGTCGCCTATCTCAGGCAGATGCTGGCGCAGCAGAATGCCTGGAGCCAGCTCAAGGATCAGGACAAGTCAAAGTCCGCGACCAACTGAAACGGCAATCCGCAAGAACCTTGAATGAATGAAAAAGCCGCGCTGCATCCAGCGCGGCTTTTTCACATGTCGTACAGGGATTTGCCGCGCTGCTACTGAGATGCTGCCGGCGCCGGATGATCTCCGAAGATGCCGCGCTGACTGACCTGAATGCCGGCGGGGCCCAGAATGATGGCGAAAAGCACAGGCAGGAAAAACAGGATCATCGGCACGGTGAGCTTTGGCGGCAAGGCGGCGGCCTTCTTCTCGGCCGCATTCATGCGCATGTCGCGACTTTCGGCGGCAAGCACGCGTAGCGCATGCGCCACCGGCGTGCCGTAACGCTCGGCCTGGACGAGTGCCTGCGACACCGACTTGACCGAATCCAGGCCGGTACGGCTTGCCAGGTTCTCGTAGGCCTGCTTGCGCTCCGGCAGATAGGAAAGCTCGGCATTGGTGAGGATGAATTCTTCCGCCAGCGGCACCGATTGCGCGCCGATCTCATCGGCGACCTTGCGCAGCGCTGCTTCCACCGACATGCCCGATTCGACGCAGATCAGCATCAGATCGAGCCCATCCGGCCATGCCATCTGGATTGACTGCTTGCGCTTGGTGGCACGGTTGTTGACATAGACGACCGGTGCGTAGAAGCCGCCATACGCAACGAGGATACAGACGAACAGCCGGATGACCAATGGCTTGTCGGGCAATGCCCCGAGCACGAAGATGTAGATTGTGGCCAGCGCAAAGCCGACAAAAGGAAGTACCAGACGGAAGAAAAGAAACCGCGTCAGCGGATTCTGGCCCCGAAACCCGGCCACTTTAAGTTTCTGCAACGTGCCTTCGTCGGCGAGCGCGCGCCTCAGATCCAACCGGTCGACAATGTTGCGCATGCCAACAGACTGTTCCTCGCGCAGGCCCTTGCGACGGCGATCCGCCTCGACGGCAAGCCGGGCGCGCTGTTTGGCACGCAATTCGTCGCGTTCCAGCGCAACGGTTTTCATGCGTGACTTGAGCTGGTTTCCGCCGAACGCCGGCAGCAAGGTGAAGAAGGTCGCAAACACCGCTATTCCGACCAGCAGCGCGATCAGGAAGCTTGGATCCGTCAGGGTTTTGACAACTTGCTCGGTCATGCCAGCATCCTAGACTTCGAAGTTCATCATCTTGCGCATCACCAGGATGCCGATCGACATCCAGACCCCAGCGCAACCAAGGATCAGATTTCCGACGCTGGTGGTGAAAAGCGGCATCAGGTAGGCCGGGCTCGACAGGTAGACGAGAAAGGCGACGATGAAGGGCAGCGCACCGATGATCGCGGCGGACGCCTTGGCTTCCATCGACAGCGCCTGCACCTTGGCCTTCATCTTCTTGCGATCGCGAAGCACGCGCGAAAGATTGCCCAGCGCCTCGGAGAGATTGCCGCCGGCCTGCGACTGAATCTGGATGACGATGCCGAAGAAACCCGCCTCCGTGCAAGGCATGGTTTCGGGCATGCGCAAGGTTGCGTCGGGGATCGAGAGGCCCATCTGCTGTGAATCGACGATGCGACGAAACTCGGCCTTTACAGGCTCGGGCGATTCGTTGGCGATCAGGCGCACGGCATCGTTCAGCGGCAGGCCGGATTTGACCGCGCGCACGATGATGTCGAGCGCGTTTGGAAATTCGTTGAGGAATGCCTTGACCCGACGCGCGCGACGAAACGAGACGAACCAGCGCGGCAGGCCGAGCGCCCCGGCCAGCAGCACGCCAGGCAAGGCGAGCTTCGGCGCTCCGGCCACAAAGGCGGCCATGGTCAAAACGAGGCCGCATACGGCGGAATATACATAGAAGCGCTCTACCGTGGTCTTCAGGCCGGCCTGGCGGAGTTGGACCTTCAGCGGCGGTTTCTTGACGGCGCTGTCCTTGGTTCTCTGCTTTGCGTCGAGCTCGTTGAGTGAATCCTGAACCGACTTGCGCCGCTTGGTGGCTTCCGCCGCGCGATCGCGCGAGGCCTTGACGACCGAGCGATCCGTCTCGGCGGTCCTGATCGTTTCGAGCCGCTTGCCGACCTGTTTCTCGTTACTGATCCGAGTGAACAGAAATGCATAGGCGACGGCGCCGGCGCTGAAGCCGGCGAGTACGACAAACGCCAGTACTGTGCCGTCAAATCCAAACATTGGCTCGAACCCTTACGCCCCAAGATGCGTCAGTCAGCGCGTTTCTCCATCGCCTCGAGCGCAATGGCGAGGCGCTGCTCCTCGCCATAGTAGCGGGCACGGTCCCAGAAGTGCGGACGACCGATGCCGGTCGATACATGTTCTCCCAGCAGCCTGCCATTGGCGTCCTCGCCCTTGATGTTGTAGAGGACGATATCCTGAGTAATGATGACGTCGCCCTCCATCCCGATCACCTCGGTGATGTGGGTGATGCGGCGCGATCCGTCGCGCAGGCGTGCCGCCTGGATGATCACGTCGATGGAGCCGACGACGATTTCGCGCACTGTCTTCTGCGGCAGCGAATAGCCGCCCATGGCGATCATGGATTCGATACGGTTCAGGCATTCGCGTGGGCTGTTCGAGTGGATCGTTCCCATCGAGCCGTCATGGCCGGTATTCATCGCCTGCAGAAGGTCGAACACTTCGGGTCCGCGCACTTCGCCGACGATGATGCGTTCGGGCCGCATGCGCAGGCAGTTCTTGACCAGATCGCGCATCGTCACTTCACCCTCGCCCTCCAGATTGGGCGGGCGGGTTTCAAGGCGCACGACGTGCGGCTGCTGCAATTGCAGCTCGGCCGAGTCCTCGCAGGTGATAACGCGCTCCTCGCGGTCGATATAGTTGGTCAGGCAGTTTAGCAGCGTCGTCTTGCCCGAGCCGGTACCGCCCGAGATGACGATGTTGCAGCGAACCCGACTGATGATCTTGAGAACTTCGGCGCCCTGCGGTGAGATCGCGCCGAATTTGACCAGTTGATCGAGCGTCAGCTTGTCTTTCTTGAATTTGCGGATGGTGAGCGTGGCACCGTCGATGGAGAGCGGCGGCGCGATGACGTTGACGCGTGAACCGTCGGGAAGGCGGGCGTCGCAGATCGGGCTGGACTCGTCGACACGACGGCCAACCTGGCTGACGATCCGCTGGCAGATGTTGAGCAGCTGCTGGTTGTCACGGAAGCGAACGCCGGTCTGTTCGACCTTGCCGTTGACTTCGATGTAGACGTTCCTGGAGCCATTGACCATGATATCGGCGATGTCGTCGCGGGCGAGCAGCGGCTCGAGCGGCCCATAGCCGAGCACATCGTTGCAGATGTCCTCGAGCAGTTCCTCCTGCTCGGCGATCGTCATCGCGAAATTCTTGATCGCGATGATGTCGTTGACGATATCGCGGATTTCCTCGCGCGCGCTTTCAGGATCAAGCTTGGAAAGCTGCGACAGGTCGATGGTGTCGATAAGCGCGGAGAAGACCTGGCTCTTGGTGTCGTAATAAGTCTCGCTCTTTTCGCGCTGTGCCCGCTTCGGCTCAGGCGCCAATGGCGGCGCCTCGACCGCACGGCGCGCCGGCGGCGCGACAGGTGAGCTTGTCGCAGCCGCAGGCCTGGCCAGAACCGCCGTGTCCGTGGAACTTGCAGCCGGCGGCGCAACAGGCGCTGGTGCTGGCGGGCGAAATTCCGGCGTGAACCGGTTGCCGTCGTCGCTGCCTCTTTTACCAAACATGATCGACTACCGATTCCACTGCTGAAGCGTCACTTCTTGTTGCGCGAAAGCTTGCCGAGCAAATTGCCAAGCCCGGCCTTCTTCTTGGCCTTGATTTCGCTGCGCCCGGTCAGCACATGCGCCATTTCGTTGATCATTGCGACAACCGGGTTTTTGGCATCCATTTCGCCGAGCATGCGTCCGTTGTTGGCGGCATTGCCGAACAGCAACGGATCAAAACCAATGACCGACATTGCCGACAGGCCGAGCGGCTCGGCGAAATCGGACGGCGAAATCTCCGGGCGCTTCGGGACGCCGGCCTGGTTGATGATCAGCTTCGGCGGCGGATCGTTGGGACGAAGCCGCTTCAGCATGTCGACGAGGTTCTTGGTGTTGCGCAGATTGGCCAGTTCCGGCGTCGCCGTGATGACGATCTCATCGGCCTTGATCAGGGTGTTCTTGGTCCAGCCCGTCCAGACATGGGGAACATCGAGAACCAAAAGCGGCACGCTGCGCTGAGCGGTGTCAATGAGCTGCGTGAAGGCCTCGGGATCGAAATCATAGACCCGATCGAGCGTCGAAGGCGCTGCCAGCAGCGACAAATGCTCGGCGCATTGAGTCAGCAGCCGGTCAAGATAGACTTCATCGATACGCTCCGGCGAAAACACCGCCTCGGCGATGCCTTGCGCCGGATCCTGGTCGAAGTTGATGTTAGCCGTGCCGAAAGCCAGATCGAGATCGGCAACGACCACTTCGGATTTGAACAGGGTCGACATCGCCCAGGCGACATTATGGGCAATCGTCGAGGAGCCGACACCACCCTTGGCGCCAACAAAGGCAATCGAGCGGCCGAGCGGCTCGGCTTCCGGATCGATGAAGATCGACGATATCACGCTGACGATGTCGGCCATCGACACCGGCGCGATCACATATTCGGAAATGCCGTTGCGGATGAGCTCGCGGTAGAGGCCGACATCATTGTAATGACCGATCACCACCACCTTCGAGGTCGGATCGCAATATTCCGAAAGCTGGGCGAGTTGCTCCAGCAATTGCTTCGGTTCGCTGCGCGATTCCAGCAGGATCAGGTTGGGCGTCGGCGCCGATTGGTAGAATTCTATTGCGGTGGGGACGCCGCCCATATGGACCTTGAGATGCGCCTTCGTCATGCGGCGGTCCTCGCCGGCGCGCTCGACCGGATTGGCAACGCCCTCGGTCTCGCAGAATGCCTGGATCGAGATGCGCGGGATCGGCCGCAATGCCTGCATTGCGGCAATATCCTGCTGCGAGGTATCGCTGCCATCCACCGGGGCATCGTAGGCAAGGTTGCTCATCGTCATGCTCTTTTCCGTGGCCTGTTCAATCCGAGACTGGCGGCTCAGTACGTCACTTCCGAATTGCCGAGGAACTCGTCCGAAATGCCTCTTGCACGATAGGCATCGATCACCGCGCCGCGATTTTCAGCATCGATTGTGGAGGGCTTGCGCGGGCCGAGCAGATCGGCCGGATTGGCCATCTGGGCGGCGAGATTATTCTGATAGGAGCAGCCGAAATCGGCATAGTGCTTGTTTTCCGACGTATCGACGAGGTCGTCGGGCCAGCGTCCGCATTTGTCGGTCTGGGCTCTCACCGAGATATAGGAGACGCGAACCGGGGCGGATGTCTCGCTCGAGCCGGCCTGATAGGAGACCACGACGATGCGGTTGCGCTTGATGCCGCTGGCGACTGCGAGCCTGGCGAAATCACGGCCGGCCGCCGTCGCGGCAACCTCATTGGCCGATCCGCTCGGGACCTGAATCGTCAGCGCGGGGGCGGCGCTCTTGTCATAGCCGTCGAGAAAGCCAAGAAGCGTATCGCGCTGCGAGCCGGTCATGCCGCGGTCACCAGCCCCGACAGGCAGGTCGATCTTCTGGTTCTTCTCCGCGATCACGATTGGATGGTTGGTGCGATAGTCATCCGGGATGGCGCCGACCGTGATGCTGTCGCGATGGGCGCAGCCGGCGAGCAGCGCCGCCATTGCAACCGCCACGACCGGAACGGCTCGCCGGCTGACCTGCGAACTGCCAAAGCGCATCCTTGTGGCGATGGTGCTTGCCTTCAATGCTGACTGAGACATGTCCGCTTCCCCGCTTACTTGTAGATGAAGCCGACGACGCCGTGGTAGCGGCCGTTGGGCTTGTCGGTCTGCATGGTGCCGTAGACGCGATTGACGCGGCCGAGGAACATGGCGGCGCCGTCGCTGGCGGCGTTGAAATTGTCGTCTGGCTTGGCAAGGTCGTTGCGTGCGACCGGTTTCACCAGATAGGGCGTGATGATGATGACGAGCTCGGTCTCGTTGCGCACGAAATCCCTGCTGCGGAAGAGCGCGCCGAGCACCGGGATTTTTGTCAACCCGGGCAAGCCGTTGACGGCTTGCCTGACATCGTCGCGAACCAGGCCGGCGATCATCATGGAGCCACCAGATGGCAGTTCCACCGTGGTGTCGGCGAGACGCTTGCGAAGCGAAAGGGCGTTCATGCCGGCGCTCGTCACGCCTTCGGACAACGATACGGATCCCTCGGTTGTTGGTTCGGAAACGGAGGTTCGGACTTTCAGGCTTATGCGGCCGGGAGACAACACCACCGGCTGGAATTCCAGGCCGATGCCGTACTCGATCTTTTCGACAGTGTAGGTCTTCAACCCAGTCTGGTTGTCGGTGGATACCTTCTGGTCGACGTTTGACACCATGTTGTATTCACCACCGACCTTGAAGGTCGCCTTCTCGCCGGAAACCGCGGTCAGGGTCGGCTCCGCCAAGGTCTTCATGACCCCGGACTGCTCCATGGCGTTGACATAAGCCTGCAGCCCCGACGCGCCGATCTGAAAGCCCGAGTTCGACAGCTGCTTGCCGAGACCCATGAAATTATCGCTGATCGCGCCGTAGCTGATGCCGTTGCTGCCACCGCTGCCGACCATGTTGACGCCGAGTTGCTTCATCACCGAACGGCTGACTTCGGCAACCGTCACCTTCAGCGTGACCTGATCGTCGCCGATGATCTGGAGCAGGTTCACGATCTTGCTGGTGCGGCGCTCCTGGTCCGGATTGTTGATGTCGACACCGCTCTGGGCCGAACCGCCGGCCGCCGTCTGCGAATATTGGCCCGTCGTCGCTTCACCGCCCGAAACGAAGATCGTCGCCAGGTCGACCGCGCGTTTTGCGTCCAGCGGCGTATCGACCGTTCCGGTCAGGACGACGTTGTCATTGAGCAGTTCCACCTTGATGGCCGACGTTGGGAGGAAGCGCCTGATATAATCCTCAAGGCCGGCAACGTCGCGTTCGACGGCCAGATCCAGACTGACGATCTGCTCGCCATTCGGGCCAAAGACAAAGATGTTCGTCTCGCCGACTGCTTTGCCGAACAAGTAGATGCGCCTTGCGGTGCGGGTCACCGCATCGGCCACCGCCGGGTTGGCGACGAGAATGTCATAGGCATCGCTGGGCAAGTCGATGACCACCGACTTGTTGAGACCGAGCTTGACGCGCTGGGTGGCCGTCGATGCCGTGACCTGAGCGTTCTTTGCCTCGACAATGCTGCCTTGCACATTCGTTCCGACGAGCAGCAGGCCGAATGCCGCGGCTACAATTGCCGGCAGTTTACCACTTAGCCTCATTTCCTTGCCCCTACCTCGGAAACTTCGCCCGACTTGATCAGCCTCACCGTTCCCCTGCGGCCATTGCCGGAAACGAGATAGTCGGCCTCACCCAGATTCTTTTCCTGCGTGTCCGCGACTGCCCGCAGTGCCAGGGTCAAGCGATCGGCCATTTGTTGGGCGACAGTGATGATCTCTGCCTGCTTGGGCGTCAGTTCCAGCGTGGCCGTCTGGCCCACCCTGGTTTTCTTGCCTTCCTCATCCTCCTGAATGGTCTGGTCGATGGCCAGGACGCGGATGTTCTTGAGGATGGTCTCGGTGTTGAAACCGGCGCCAGCGGCGCTGGCATCGGCCCTGCGGGTCATGATGACATCGACGAAATCGTTCGGAAGAATGAAGCCGCCGGCCGACGTGTCGGCCGAGATAGCCGTGGCGACCGCCCGCATGCCGGAAGGCAGGATCGACGACATGAAGCTCTGCCCCTCGCCGATCAGCTTGGAACGCCGCAGAGGCTCTCCGGCATACATCGCCACACGGGCAACGGAACTCTTCAGCTTCTCCAACGCCTCGGGCTCGGCGGCGCGGGTGATGAAATTCGCATTGACGCCGTCGGCGGGCCAGGATTGCCAGGCGATGTTGCTTTCGATCGGGCTGCCCATCGGAACGTCGCCCGAAAGCACAAGCACATCCTGCAGAGCCACCGCAGGGGCCTGAGGGCCGGATTCGACGACGACCTGGGGCGGTTGTGCCACCATGTTTTTCGCGACATAGCCCGCACCACCCGCCGCGGCCACCGCCACGCTCAGAATTATCAATCGCGATGCTGGCATCTGTCCGAACCCTTGCCCTGGCAAACCACGTAGCCAAGCCGGACTTTGCAGCGGCAATCGTCAAAACAAGGTTAATGTAATGCTTACGATCGTGATTAATTTAAGGTTTACATAAATTAGCCGGATCGCGCCCTGACCGGCCAAAATGGCCGGGCCGGCCCTGTTTCGAGCCGGTTGCGGCAACACAGGCAGGTAATAAAAAAAATCGTGCTCAGGCCGCCAGCCTTGTGAGCGCCCATACCATCAAGGGCGAATCCGGATAGGTCAGCAACCCGCCAAGGCCTAGCGCGACGCCGTAGGGAACGCCCTTTGCCTCGTCGGCGAAATGGCGCAGAAACGGATTCTGGCCGGTAACGGTCGCAAGCAACGACTTCCGGTAGATGATGATCGCGAGCGTCAGCAGGCCGCCGATGATTGTCGAGGCCACAAGATACTCGACGAGATTGACGTTGAGACCCATCCACATCGCGGTGGCTGCCAGAACCTTGGCGTCGCCGCCGCCCATCCCGCCCATCGCAAACAAGCCAAACGTCACTGCAAGGACCAGGGCGCCGGCGGCGAAATGTCCGCCATAGGCCGCCCATTCCATACCCGTCAGAGGCGCAACCAGCGCAAAGACAACGACGAGCAGCACCGGCACGCGATTGGCGATCGTCATCGACAGCATGTCAGAGATCGCGGCAAACAGCATGCAGAACGGAAAAACCACGAAGATCAGGGCTTCAAGCATCGGCGCTATGCCTATTGTCGGCTTTCACGGGGCTTAACCTAGATATGTTCGATTAACGATTGATGAGGGCCGGCCGAAAAAACGAGTGATGTTGGCAGCGGCATGGAAAAAAGGGCCGCCAAGCGGCGGCCCTTTTCCAAAACACAATCCAAGTGCGCTCGGCGACAAGGCCGATCAGGCGCCGCCCGGCGCGGAGTTCAGGGTGGTTCCGATGGCGGTGAACTTAGCGTTGAGCGAATTGCCGAGCGCGCCGGCGCCAGTGATGATGGCGAGCGCGATGAGAGCGGCGATCAGACCATATTCGATAGCGGTCGCGCCGGATTCGTCCTTCACAAAACGTGCGATGAGATTAGACATTCGAGAGCTCCTACTCCACGTGTTACAGCACTTCCGTCAACTTCTGTGATGGTCGATCGGATGCTGCCAATCTAGGGAGAAGCTCTTTCGATCGGCTTAATAAACAGCCTTACCGATTCCTTTCCCGGTTCGAACATATTGCGTGGTTAACTTCGGGCTAAAGTGCCGCCGAACCTTCCAGTCCAGGATTTGGCAGCCTTGCGGCCCGACCCGGACGTGCCTCGCGGGCACCCTTGCTGGCCATGGCACCATTGGCAGCACCGCATGCTTAACCGTTGGTTCACCAATCTCGTTCATGTTCCGTTGATCAGTCTGCTTGCGTGGAGCGCCTCAATGGCCCAGCCGAGATCGTCAATCGTGATTGCCGCGCTTCTTGCCGCCACGACCTTCGTCGCGCCAGCCATGGCCGGCGCCGGCATCGAGGTCACGATGAACCAGGCCAAGATCGTCAAACTGTCGCGCCCCGCCGACACAATAGTGGTCGGCAACCCGGCAATCGCCGACGCTTCCGTGCAGGACGCCTCGACGATCGTGCTGACCGGCAAAGGCTTCGGCGTCACCAATCTGGTCGTGCTCGATGCGGATGGCAGCCCAATCGTCGACGAGCAGGTTACCGTCATGCGGCAGGCCGCCTCGTCCGTGCGTATCTATAGGCGCGCCGAAATCCAAACCATGTCCTGCACGCCCTATTGCGAAAGCTCCTACAAGAGCGACGCGGAGAAGTCCTCCGAAGCTGAAATGAGTGTCAGCCATTAGGACGCTGCAGCAGGATGCTGCAGCTGAATGCCGTTCAGGTTATCGGCTGGTTAAGAAGGCAACGCCGACTTTAACGATCATCCAAACCGGACTTCAATCGGTTTGCGCTAACGCTCCTTCCGAGACCGCAAAGACACCGGCAGGATCAGACATGAGCATGGAATTCGGCTCCGCAGGCGAACACAAGGCGAGACGCCCAAGGTTTTTCGGCCGTTTTCTTCGCGACCGGCGCGGCGCCACGGCGATAGAATTCGCAATCCTTTCAGTCCCGTTCGCGCTGCTTGTCTTTGCCATTCTGGAAAGCTGCATCTCGTTCGCCAGCCAGGAAGTGATGGCCAACATCACCGATGATGTCGCGCGCCAATTGCGCACTGGCCAGTTGAAGGCGGCCGACGTCACCAAAGACAGTTTGACGACCACGATCTGCACAAAACTGGAGATCATGGTATCGCAGGATTGTCCCAATCAGCTGCTGGTGGATCTCCGTCAATATGCGACATTTGCAGACGCGGCCTTGGCCGGCTTCAAGATCAAGGACAACGACGTCAAGCTGACGAACGGCACCGCCGAGCAGGACTTTGTCGTTACGGGGGGGGCGGCGGGGTCGCGGAACATGCTTCGGGTCTTTTACAAATGGCCTATTATGACCGACCTGTTGGCGCAGTCGATGGGCGGCAACAAGACGCTGCATTTCGCATCGGTAACCTGGCAGAACGAGCCGTTCGACAACTGAGTTCGAGGCGGATGCACGAGCAGCAAGAAGAAAAAAGGCAATGGGCATGATGCGTGCGGGGGCACATCTTGGGATTACGGGAATTTGGCGGAAAGCAAGTCGATTCTGGTCCGATCGCCGCGGCATCGCGGCAGTCGAATTCGCCTTGATCATGCCTATTCTGCTGATCATGTATTTCCTGACAATGGAGGCGTCACAGGCCATCGAGACCAGCAAGAAGGTCAGTCGTATCGGCAGCATGGTGGCTGATCTCGTCACCCAGCAGACAAATGTCTTCAAAGCCGACATCGACGGCATCATGAAGATCGGCTCCGTCACCCTTCAACCCTACAACCGCTCGAACCCGAGCATCACCATAACGGCAATACAGGTCTCGGCCGACGGGACGAGGGCATTGGTGGTATGGTCGCGCAAGTTGGTCGCAGGCGTCGCCGGCCCCGGCGCCGCCGCGACCACCGAGACCACGGTTCCAGCACCGCTCATGGTCGCCAACACCTTCCTCATCCGTGCCGAAAGCAATCTTGGCTACATCCCGGTCATCGCCTGGACGGCGAGCGACCAGCAGAAGCTCGGACTGACCTCGGCTCTCAGCAACATAACGATGGGCGAAACCTATTTTCTGCGTCCCCGCAGAAGCGTGGCGGTTACTTGCAGCGACTGTTGAACCATGACGGCCAGGCAGTTTGCAGAACCGCTCCGGCTCTTAATCCACCGCGATTGCAGGTGAGAAGCCGTTACGCAGATTTTCCGTTTTGGAATTGCGCTACTGCTGCTGACTTCTGCCCGAGACGAAGCGCACGATAGAAGCCGCCATCTCGTAATCGTTTGGGGCAACGGCAGCGAAGCCACCGGAATGTTTCGGTTCCAGGAGGTGGTAAATGTCCGGAGTCGTCGACTTGAGGTTGGTGAGGAACACGGTGAGCCGTCGCTTGGCTTCAGGGTCGAGATCGCTACGCACCGCGTGGGGACCATATCTCAGCAGGCCAGACGTCCATACGACCCGAAGTTCCGCCGCTGAAAGGCCTGCCGCTTCGAGCCTGGCCTGCGTGCCCGATGCTTCCGGCTGACCGTCCGCCGCAGCAGTCACCCAGCCGAACAGACCATCGGCCCTGCCATCAATCAGCATCGTTTCGGCCGCTGCAGCCGAGTCGGCGCGGACCAGAAACGGTGCATCTTCCGCCAGCTTGTGGCCTTCCGCCGCCAACGCCACCAGTGGCAAGAGAGAACCGCCGACGCTGTCAGAAGGCGCAATGGCGATGCGATGGCTCTCCATCGCCGCCAGATTGGGCAGCTTGCCGTCCCGGGTCAGCAGAACGGAGCGGATACCGGTCGCACCGTCGGAATCGACCGGAGCCACAAGTGGCTCGATACATAAGCAGCGCTGCGAGGCCGTCGCATAGGCGGTCGCCGAATAGATCGCGTATTCGATGCGGGCATTGGCCTGCGCCTCGATCAGCGCGGCATAGTCGCGGGCAACTACAAACTCGACCTTCATGCCCAGAGCCTTGGTGTAGGCGTCAGTCAACACAGCCAGCCCCGGAACGGTATTGCCGGCGCCTGGCTCGGCAACGATGCCGATGCGAAACGTGCCGATATCGTCGCGCCAGTCGGCATGTGCCGGATTGGACCAGAGCGTGGCCTGCACCAGCATGAGAGCAGCAGTCGCCTTCAGTGCAACACTCCGAACCGCCGTCTGTTTTCCTCGACCCATGCCCATCCGACGCACCGTTGCGACATGCACTCCTTGTTTATGCCTGTCGTTGCCCAACCGCTGCGCAGCTTTGGGCGACATCACTGGACCATCACGCCTGGCCGTTGCCGTTTGGTTTCCGAATTGCCAATGAAGTCGCGGAACCCTATGTCTGGTCGTTCAAACTGGCAACAACTCGATGGCGCGCGCTTTCCTCTTCGTTCTGGACTCCTTCGGCATCGGTGGCGCCACCGACGCCGATCGCTACGGCGATGCCGGCGCCAACACATTCGCGCACATCACCGAGGCCTGCGCCGAAGGCCGCGCGGATCGCGAAGGGCTTCGCAGCGGACCGCTGTTTGTTCCCCACATGGCTTCGCTTGGGCTTGGCAAGGCTGCCGAAACCGCGACGGGACTGGGCTTTGCCAGTAGCGGGACAGATCTGCTCGCCACTGCCTTCCACGGCGCCGCGCAGGAGGTTTCAAGCGGCAAGGACACACCGTCGGGCCATTGGGAAATCGCCGGCCTGCCGGTGCGCTTCGACTGGGGCTATTTCCCGGATACGGTTCCCGCCTTTCCGGCCGAACTGACCGAGGCGATGATCCGCGAAGGCAAGGTGCCGGGCATTCTCGGCAATTGTCATGCGCCGGGCACCCAGATCATCGAGCGGCTCGGCGAGGAGCACATCCGTACCAGCATGCCGATCTGCTATACGTCTGTCGACTCGGTGCTGCAGATCGCCGCGCATGAAGTCCATTTCGGCCTCGAGCGGCTTTATGAATTCTGCAAGGTGGTGCGCAGGCTGGTCGACCCACTGCGGATCGGACGGGTTATCGCGCGGCCTTTCATCGGCGAAACCGCCGCCACTTTCGAGCGAACGTACAACCGCCATGACTACGCCGTGCCACCGCCGGAGCCGACGCTGCTCGACCGGCTGACGGCGCGTGGTAGCCGTGTCATCGCCATCGGCAAGATCGGCGACATCTTCGCCCATCGCGGAATTTCGCAAGAGCGCAAGGCGGCGGGCAACATGGCGATGTTCAACGAGGCGCTGGGCGCGATAGATGATGCCGGCAACGGTGATCTCGTCTTCGCCAATTTCGTCGACTTCGACACCGAATTCGGCCATCGCCGCGATGTTGCAGGCTATGCTGCCGCGCTCGAAGCGTTCGACCGGCGACTGCCGGAGGCTTTTGCACGGCTGCGGCAGGGCGATCTTCTCATCCTGACGGCCGATCACGGCAACGATCCGACCTGGCGCGGTACCGATCATACGCGCGAGCGCATTCCGGTGATCGGCACCGGACCGGGTTTCAGGGGCGGCGACATCGGGCTGAGAACGACGTTCGCCGACATCGGTGAAACGGTGGCCGAGCATCTTGGGCTGGCGCGCGGCCGTTACGGCACTTCCTTCTATACGGCGATTGGCGGCCATGCCTGAATTGCCGGAAGTCGAAACCGTCCGGCGTGGACTGCAGCCGGTCCTGGAAGGCGCCACCATTGCCCGTGTCGAGGCGCGCCGACCGGATCTGCGCTTTCCATTTCCCGAGAAGTTCGCGCAGCGGCTGACCGGCAAGACGATCACGGCCCTCGGCCGCCGGGCCAAATATCTAACGATGGACCTGGAAGGCGGTCCCATGCTGATCTGCCATCTCGGCATGTCGGGCTCATTCCGCATCGAGACGACGGACGGCAGCGACATGCCTGGCATCTTCCAGCATGACCGCTCGAAGAGTTCCAATCACGACCACGTCGTCTTCCATGTCGTATCTCCGGCGGGCGTCCGGTCCCGCGTGATCTTCAACGACCCACGCCGCTTCGGTTTCATGTTGTTTGCGGAAGGGTCGCCGGATGTTCACCCGATGCTGGCCGGGCTCGGCGTTGAGCCAACGGGCAACACATTGGACGGCGTACTGCTTGCCTCGTTGATGAAAGGGCGGCGATCACCACTGAAGGCAGCGCTTCTCGACCAGCGACTGATCGCCGGGCTCGGCAACATCTATGTCTCGGAGGCGCTGTGGCGCGCCGGCCTGTCGCCGCTGCGCGAGGCCGGCACGATCGCCAAGCCGGGAAAGAAAGGCCATGCTCAAAGCGAACAACTCGCCCAGGCAATTCGCTCGGTGATATCAGATGCGATCGCTGCGGGTGGGTCCTCACTGCGTGACTATATGCAGACCGATGGGTCACTGGGCTATTTCCAGCATTCCTTCGCGGTCTACGATCGCGAAGGAGAGGCCTGTTCGAAGCCCGGTTGCAGCGGCCACATCGAACGGATCATGCAGAGCGGCCGATCGACGTTCTATTGCCGGATATGTCAGCGGTGAGTTAGACGAGCGCGAGCAAGGAGAAGCAGCCATGACCTATGAAGCGATCATCACCGAAACGCATGGCAAGGTCGGACTGATCAGGCTGAACCGGCCGCAGGCGCTCAATGCGTTGAATTCGCAGATCCTGACCGAAGTGGTCGCAGCCGTGAACAGCTTCAGCGCCGATGCCGGTATCGGCGCCATGGTCATCACCGGTTCCGAAAAGGCTTTCGCCGCCGGCGCCGACATCAAGGAGATGCAGTCGATCTCCTATGCGGACGCCTACGCCCAAGACTTCTTCGTCGGCTGGGAGGAACTTACGCGGGCGCGAAAGCCTGTTATCGCGGCGGTAGCGGGCTATGCACTCGGTGGCGGCTGCGAGTTGGCGATGATGTGCGATTTCATCATTGCCGCCGACACGGCAAAGTTCGGCCAGCCCGAAATCACGCTCGGCGTCATCCCAGGCATGGGTGGATCGCAGCGGCTGACCCGCTTCGTCGGCAAGGCAAAGGCGATGGACATGTGCCTGACGGGACGGATGATGGATGCCACCGAGGCGGAGCGTTCGGGCCTCGTGTCGCGGGTCGTGCCCGCCGCCGACCTTGTCGATGAGGCGCTGAAGGCGGCCGCCAAGATCGCCAGTTTCTCGCTGCCATCGGTGATGATGGCAAAGGAGGCTGTCAACCGCTCCTTCGAGACGACGCTTGCCGAGGGCTTGCGGTTCGAGCGCCGACTGTTTCACTCGCTGTTTGCACTGGACGATCAGAAGGAAGGCATGGCGGCTTTCGCCGAGAAGCGGAAGCCGAATTTCACCAACCGCTGACGCCAATCCTTTGGCTGGAAAGAAGTTGGCTGTTGGCCGCCAAAAAGAAGGCCGGGCAGCGTTGACGCGCCGGAAAAGCTGAACTATAAGCCGCACCAACCGAGGCGGCCCCGTGGCTGCCCGTTTGTTTTTTGCGCCCTGCGGCATCCCGCATGCGCCTACCAGATCAGAAGAGAGGCATCATGGCCAATACATCCTCGGCCAAAAAGGCAACGCGCAAGATCGTACGCCGCGCAGCGATCAACAAGAACCGCCGCTCGCGCGTGCGCACCTATATCCGCCAGGTCGAAGAGGCGCTTGCCTCCGGTGACAAGGCCGCCGCGCAGGCTGCGTTCAAGATCGCGGAGCCGGAATTGATGCGCGCCGCAACCAAGGGCGTGATCCACAAGAACACGGCGTCCCGCAAGGTGTCGCGACTGGCTCAACGGGTCAAAGTCCTGTCAGCCTAACATTACTTGCCTAGACTGATGTTCTTCGAACCCGGCCGTTTGCGCCGGGTTTTTTCGTTTGCCGGCAAGCACTTAAAAAGAATGTCCGAAAACGACGTTCTATGCGGATTTGTCCATTGGGAATACTTTGCCGGCGTATGCATGCCTGCACTTGGTCAGCATGCTTGAAATCGGCCGACTTAGAGATTCTTAGCTACCAGAAATAGCCTTTAATTTTCAGATATTTACCGGCGGTGATCCACAGCTTGTCCACATCGAGCCGGAGCGATGGGGGACAAGTGGCTGTCAAGTGAATTATTTCAGAATATTTCTCTCAGCGCGCGGTTTTTCATATTCGCCGGAAAAGGGTTTGAATCACAATGGCTTTGTTAAAATGTGCCGTTGCGGTACGCCACTCGAACTCGCCTCCAGTAACCAGATTCCTTAAAAATCCGTTAGACGTGGCCTTGCCCTATCCACAGCGATTTCGGTAATGTCGATCCATCGAAAGGGACGGGCTCTGGGCCTTAAACCCAGCCTGAATCGGCCAGCTTAAATTGGCGGGATTTGCAACGCGGATCAAGTCCGCGGATCGATTTGGCTTGTCTTTTTTCGATACGGTAGGGGACTGGCGTAACTAGACATGGCAGGTAGACGGCGGCCGGCGCTCTTTTCGCCGGACGGTGTTGTGTTGCCCTGACATACCCAACGCGGACTGGCTTCCATGGGCCGGCACCGGTTCCCGCTGATAGTGGGCGACGTTCATCTGCCGGCGGCGGCAGCGGACATCGTAGCGAAGACGCAGTCGCCGGAACCGGATGCAGGAGGCGCATCCCCGGTGGAAAACAGGTACGGAAGGACAAGGAAAAGATCATGCAGAGCGGCATCGAAAGGGAGCTTGCGGGCGACCTCCCATTTCCTGGAACTTTGATCGGAGCAAGCGACATGGCGGTCCCCAATGACGCGGAACAGAAATTCGACCGGGTGAAAGCCCAGTTGAAGGCGCGTCTGGGAACTGAAGTTTATTCTAGCTGGTTTGGCCGCATGAAGGTCGCGGAAGCTTCCAAGGGCATTGTCCGCATCTCGGTGCCCACGGCATTCCTGCGCTCATGGATCAACGGACATTACCTAGACCTCATCTCAGAGCTGTGGAAGCAGGAGGATCCGGGTCTCCTCAAGATCGACATCGTCGTGCGCACGGCGACCCGCCAGGGCCGTAGCCAGGCCGAGGCGGAGGTGGTGCCGGCACGCAAGATGACCCGCCAGACGCAGACTGCGCTCGCCGCCGGCACCGTCAGCCCCGGCCGGACAGAGCGTGCACCGGTCCCGCGTCCGGGCACACCGGTCGAGAGCGAATTCCGGCACAATGTGCTGGGGTCACCGCTTGATCCTCGCTACACATTCAGCTCCTTCATCGAGGGACCGTCGAACCGGGTGGCCTTCGCCGCCGCCAAGGCAGTGGCGGAATCGCAATCGAGCGCGGTGCGTTTCAACCCGCTTTTCCTTCACGCAACCGTCGGTCTCGGCAAGACACATCTGCTGCAGGCTATCGCGGCGGAATCGCTGAAGCAGAATCCAAAGTCGCGCGTCGTCTATCTCACGGCCGAGTATTTCATGTGGCGCTTTGCCACCGCAATCCGCGACAACAACGCGCTGACGCTCAAGGAGCAGCTGCGCGACATCGACCTGCTCATCATCGATGACATGCAATTCCTGCAGGGCAAGTCCATCCAGCATGAGTTCTGCCACCTGATCAACATGTTGCTCGACAGCGCCAAGCAGGTCGTCGTTGCCGCCGACCGGCCGCCGTCGGAACTGGAATCGCTTGAGCCGCGGGTCCGCTCGCGCCTCAATGGCGGCGTCGCGCTTGAAATGTCGGCGCCCGATTTCGCCATGCGCCTTGGCATGCTCAAATTGCGCCTTGCCACCGCCAGGGTCGATGACGGGTCGCTGAACATTTCGGAAGAGATCCTCAATCACGTTGCCCGTACCGTGACCGGCAGCGGACGTGAACTGGAAGGCGCCTTCAACCAGCTGCTGTTCCGTCAATCCTTCGAGCCGCAGATCACCATCGACCGCATCGACGAAATCCTTGGCCACATCTATCGCACCGGTGAACCGAAGCGGGTCCGCATCGAGGACATCCAGCGCATCGTCGCGCGCCACTATAATGTGTCGAAGACCGAATTGCTGTCCAACCGGCGCACGCGCACCATCGTCAAGCCGCGGCAGGTCGCCATGTACCTGTCGAAGGTGATGACGCCGCGCTCGCTGCCCGAGATCGGACGGCGTTTCGGCGGCCGCGATCACACGACGGTGCTGCATGCCGTGCGCAAGATCGAGGACCTTTCTGGCAACGACAACACGCTGGCGCAGGAACTCGAGTTGTTGAGGCGGTTGATCAACGATCAGGCCTGACCGGACCGGAGCGACCAGGAACAACGCCGGAATTCAATGGCTTGCCAGTGCGGCCGGGGCCCGGAACGGGCTCGTAGCGGCGCATGGAATCGACCCGGATTTCGGTTTTGCGACACCGGCGCACGGACTTGGCACGCTTTATCCCCAGAAAGCCCGCGTAGCCGGCCCGAACCGGTCGCGCGGGCTTGCGTTCGCTGATTTTTTCCTGTCAGTCTACGCAGATTCTGAGCCTGTTCAGACCTTTCGCGGGGTGCCGCTTACTGGTGACCCCGTCATTCATTCAAGCGAGCTTGTTTCGTCATGCGTGTTATCCTGGAACGGTCAAATCTCCTGAAGTCGCTCAACCACGTCCACCGTGTGGTCGAGCGGCGCAACACCATACCGATCCTGTCCAACGTGCTGCTCACCGCCGAAGGCGCCAGCCTCGAAATGAAGGCGACCGACCTCGACCTCGAAGTGACGGAAGCGACGCCCGCCAAAGTGGAGCGCGGCGGGGCGACGACGGTTCCGGCACATCTGCTCTACGACATCGTGCGCAAGCTCGCCGATGGCGCCGAGGTGATGCTGAAGACGGACGAGGACGGCAACGCCATGACGGTGACGTCAGGCCGATCGAGCTTTCGCCTTCAGTGCCTGCCACAATCCGACTTCCCGGAGCTTTCGGCCGGATCGTTCTCGCATATCTTCCGTCTCGAGTCGGTTGGCTTGAAAGGCCTGATCGAGAAGACCCAGTTCGCCATCTCCACCGAAGAGACACGCTATTACCTGAACGGCATCTACCTGCACACGCATGAGGTCGGCGGCAAGCTGAAGCTTCGCTCCGTGGCGACCGACGGCCACCGCCTGGCGCGCGCCGAGATCGACGCGCCGGCGGGATCCGAGGGCATGCCGGGCATCATCATTCCACGCAAGACAGTGAGCGAGCTGCAGAAGCTGGTGGACGATCCGGACGTCGCGGTGACCACGGAACTGTCGGACACCAAAATCCGCTTCACCATCGGCAGCGTAATTTTGACCTCGAAGCTGATCGACGGCACCTTCCCCGATTATCAGCGGGTCATTCCGACCGGCAACGACAAGAAGCTGATCATCGACCGGCAGAGTTTTGCCGCCGCGGTCGATCGCGTGTCGACCATCTCTTCCGAACGCGGCCGCGCGGTGAAGCTTTCGATCAGCGAGGGTCAGGTGACGCTTGCGGTCAACAATCCGGATTCAGGCAGCGCCACCGAGGAACTGGCCGCCGACTATTCGTCCGATCCGATCGAAATCGGCTTCAATGCCAAGTATCTGCTCGACGTTGCCGCGCAACTGACCGGCACGGAGGCCAAGTTCATGCTGGCCGACGCCGGTTCGCCGACGCTGATCCACGACATGGCCGACGAAACTGCACTCTATGTGCTGATGCCGATGCGAGTGTAGCCTGAGCCGAGTCATCAGCCCGGCTCTGCAGCCGGGACCGGCTACGAGAATGATGGTTGCGGCGATTTCCAGAGCAGTTCCAGGAAAGGTGTGAAACGGCTTTCCGTCCGGAATTGCGTCGAAACAAAGAGATAGAGCGGTTCGGCGTTTCCGTGAAACGATGAACGCTCTACAGGCGGATAGCGGTTGCCGGCACAGACCCACATAAGTAAGCTTACACTTACTAACTTTCGCAATTACGCGACGCTGACGATCGATCTGGCGCCGGGCGCCGTGGTTTTTTCCGGCGACAACGGTGCCGGCAAGACCAATCTCCTCGAAGCGATCTCCCTCCTGACACCGGGGCGTGGCTTGCGCCGCGCCCCTTACGCTGACGTCGCTCGCGAGGGCGGCGACGGCGGTTTTGCCCTGCATGTACGGCTCGACGGGCCTGACGGCCAGGTCGAGATCGGAACAGGCATTTCCGGTGGCGACAACCCCGGCGAAGGCGGCAGGCGGGTGCGCATCAACGGAGCTTCGGCGCGTTCGGCCGAGGACATGCTGGAATGGCTGCGCGTGGTGTGGCTGACGCCGGCGATGGACGCGTTGTTCACCGGGCCGGCCGCGGATCGCCGGCGCTTTCTCGACCGGCTGGTGCTGGCGATCGACCCCGGCCACGGGCAACGTGCGATCGACTACGAGAAAGCGATGCGCAGTCGTAACCGTCTGCTTACAGATGGGTCTCGAGACGACCGCTGGTTCGACGCGATCGAGACGCAGATGGCAGAAACCGGGGTGGCGATCGCCGCGGCGCGGGCCGAGATGGTGCGGCTGCTCGCCGCGATGATCGACAGGTTGCCTGACACGGGGCCGTTTCCGCAGGCCGATATCGGCCTTTCAGGAGACCTGGAGGCCGCGGTTTCCAGCACACCGGCAGTCGATGTCGAGGAGAGCTTCCGCCGGACGCTTGCAGACGGCCGCGACCGCGACTGTGCCGCCGGGCGCACGCTCGAAGGGCCACACCGTTCCGATCTGGTGGTGCGGCACCGTCCCAAGGCGATGCCGGCCGAGCTCTGTTCGACAGGCGAGCAAAAGGCGCTGCTGGTCGGCATCGTGCTGTCACATGCTCGGTTGACTGGCGAAATGTCGGGCATGACACCTATCATGCTGCTCGACGAGATCGCCGCGCATCTCGATGGCGGGCGGCGCGCGGCGCTATTTTCCATCCTTGAAGAATTGAACTGCCAGGTGTTCATGACCGGAACCGATGCTGCGCTTTTTTCCAGTCTCAAGGGGCGTGCGCAATTCCTGACTGTCGACCACGGCACAGTTGGGCCAACGATCTAACTCTGTCCCAAAAACCGCTCCACACTTTTGGGCGACATGCATGAGATTATGCATGTCGTTGTCCCAAAACCGCTCTACACTTTTGGGCGACATGCATTAGCCCCTGACAGGATTTTGCAGCCGCTATATGATCCGGCGATGACCCCTGCCGCCCTGACCGCCGACGAGATCGAACGCTATGCCCGCCACATCGTGCTGCCCGAGATCGGCGGCGTTGGCCAGCAGAGGCTGAAACAGGCGCGAGTGCTGGTCATCGGCGCCGGCGGGCTGGGCGCGCCGGTGCTTGAATATCTTGCCGCAGCCGGCGTCGGCACGCTCGGCGTGGTCGATGACGACACCATTTCGCTCTCCAACCTGCAGCGCCAGGTCATTCACGGCACGGACAGTGTCGGCATGCTGAAAACCGACAGTGCCAAGGCGGCAATCGCCCGCATCAATCCCAACACCAGCGTCGAAACGCACACATTCCGGCTGACTGCGGACAATGCCCCTGCCCTCGTCGCCGGCTATGACATCGTCGTCGACGGTTCCGACAATTTCGAAACCCGCTACGCGGTGGCCGATGCCTGCGCGAGCGCTGGGAAACCGTTGGTTCATGCCGCCGTCGGGCGCTTCGATGGCTCGGTGACGGTGTTGAAGCCATTCGAGGACGGCAAGGACGGCAAGCCCAATCCAGGCTACCGCGACCTGTTTCCCGAAGCGCCACCGCCTGGGCTGGTGCCGTCCTGTGCCGAAGCCGGCGTGCTTGGTGCGCTGACCGGTGTCGTCGGCACACTGCAGGCAATGGAGGCGATCAAGCTGATCACTGGCGTCGGCGAGCCGCTGGTCGGCAGGCTGCTGCTCTATGATGGGCTGGCGGCGCGTTTCGACACGATCCGCTACAAGAGAAACTGATCCCGTGGAACAGACTGAAGCTGTCTCCATCACACAGATTTCGGCCGATTTCGACCGTTGGGACGATGTGCTCGCACTGATCATGTGCGCCTTCGCCTCGATGGACGGCGTGATCGACCCACCCTCCTCTGCCCGCCTGCTGACCACCGATACTCTACGGGACAAGGCGCGGCGGGAGACCGGCTTCGTGGCACTCAAGGACGGCAGGAGCGTCGGCTGTATCTTTGCCCTTGAAAAGGTGGCGGAACTCTATGTCGGCAAACTCGCTGTCGCGCCGGACTGCCAGGGACAAGGTATTGGGCGGCGGTTGATGCAGGCGGTCGAAGATCTTGCCCTAAGCCGCGGCAAGGCGGCACTCGAGCTTCAGACGCGGATCGAACTGACCGCAAACCATGCAGCCTTTGCCCGACTCGGCTTTCACGAAACCGAGCGGACGGCGCATGAGGGCTACTTCAAGCCGACCTCGATCACCATGCGCAAGGTGCTTGTGTAAGCCTGGTCTTTCATTCTGCGTTTCGATTGCGTCAGGTTCTGAGCGGCAGCACGCGGTCCGGCGGGCGGTGGCCATCGACGAAAGCGCGTATGTTGATGATGACCTTTTCGCCCATATCGATGCGGCCTTCGAGCGTCGCCGAGCCCATGTGCGGCAACAACACGACCTTGTGCTTGGCGGCGAGCTTCAGCAGCTTGCTGTTCAAAGCCGGTTCGTGCTCATAGACATCGAGGCCGGCTCCGGCAATCTTACCGTCCTGGATGAGCCTGACCAACGCTTCCTCGTCGATGATGTCGCCGCGCGCGGTGTTGACGATATAGGCCGTGGGCTGCATCAGAGCCAGCCGCCGCGCCGAAAGCAGATGGAAGGTCGCCGGCGTCGAAGGGCAATTGACCGAAATGATATCCATGCGGGCCAGCATCTGGTCGAGGCTTTCCCAATAGGTCGCCTCCAGCCCGTCTTCGACGTCAGGCAGCACGCGATGGCGGTTATGGTAGTGGATCGAGAGGCCGAACGCCTTGGCCCGCCTGGCAACCGCCGTGCCAATGCGCCCCATGCCGACGATGCCCAGCCGTTTGCCCCAAATGCGTCGGCCAAGCATCCAGGTCGGCGACCAGCCGGCCCATTTCTTGTCGCCGGTGAGCACGTTGGCGCCTTCCGCCAGCCGCCGCGGCAACGCCAGCATCAGCGCCATAGTCATGTCGGCGGTGTCCTCGGTCAGCACATTGGGCGTGTTGGTGACGGTGATGCCCCTCTTGGCCGCGGCCTCGACATCGATCTTGTCGACGCCATTGCCGAAATTGGCGATCAGCTTGAGGTTGTCGCCGGCCTGGGCGATCAGTGCCGCGTCGATCTGGTCGGTCACCGTCGGTACCAGCACGTCGGCCTCCTTGACCGCCGCAACCAGTTCCGGCTGCGTCATCGGCCTGTCCTCGACATTCAGCCGGGCGTCGAACAGTTCGCGCATGCGGGTCTCGACCGGGTCGGGCAGCTTTCGCGTGATGACGACGAGAGGCTTCTTTTTGCCTGCCATTGTTTCCTCGTACCCCGATCTCGTTGAGACCTCTTTAACCAAGACCGGCGAAACTGAAAGCCGGTCGCGGTGCCGATTACCCCATGTAACAAGCGGTGCCGCCGAAGACAAAGAAAAAGGGGCGCCGATGCCGCCAGGCAAGCGCCGAAAGGAATGAAAGTGTCTGGTTTCGCGTCGTTTCGCCTGACCCTCAGCGGAGCACTTCTCGGCGCTTTGCTTTATTCTCCGCTTGCCGCGGCGCAGAGTGCAGCAGCACCTGCCCAGAGCGTCGTCACGGTCGGGCCGAGCGGTTTGCCGCTGCCGCGATTCGTCAGCCTGAAATCCGGCCGCGTCAACTCGCGCGTCGGCCCCGGCGCCAACTATTCGGTCGACTGGATGTATATGAAGGCCGGCCTGCCGATGGAGATCATCCAGGAATTCGACACATGGCGCCGCGTGCGCGATGCCGATGGTTCGGAAGGCTGGATCAATCAGTCGCTGCTTTCCGGCCGGCGCACGGCAATAGTCGCACCGTGGCAGCGCGGCAAGGGCGCTCAGATCAACCTTCTCAACAGCCCCGACAAGGACGCTCGGGTGGTCGCGATGGTAGAGCCTGGCGTCATGGGCACGATCAAATCCTGCGACGGCCAGTGGTGCGAAATGACGTTCGATGGCCAAACCGGCTGGCTTGCCCAGTCGATTGTGTGGGGCGCTTACCCCGGCGAGCGGGTCAAGAACTGACCACCTCATCGCGAGGACGCGGGATCAGATATGTAGGCCCGGCAAATCACGGTGACGGCAACGCAGCCGTGTCAGGAGCGTGATCCTGCTGGCAGGCAAACCCGGCAATCCATGCGACCGGTTCAGTAGTCACGCAGCCTGGTCGCCTGTATCAGACCGTGGTCGTTTGGCGCCCGATGCGGCCGAGATGGGTGTCCTGAAAGCTGGTCGACAGCTTGAGGCCGTAGCCCAGCGCACGGTCGATGGCGATGTGGGCGATCCAGATCAATGCGACCGCCATCACGGTCGCATTGCCGGACAGGTGCCCGGCCAGCAGCAAGAATACTGGTACGATCGGGATATGCAGGGCGTTATAGGCAAGGGCACCGACGCGCGGCCCCGCCAGATAGCCGAACATCGATAAGTCCGGCACCAGGATAAGCACCCCGAAGAGCCACCACGACATGCCAGTCGAGCCGTAGAAAACGACGGCAGCTGCCGCAACGATGGCCCATTCCAGCCGAATTGCCAGATCAAGCGATTTCAATCTCCTGCCGATCCTTCGCGGCGCTTGGGGCGCAGCCTCACCACGATGTCAACATTGGCGATCTCCATCCCTTCCGGTGGCTCCGGCAGGTTGGCGACCGTCACCGGACCGCTGTCGATATCGAATATGCGGTTTTCGCCTTCGATATAGAAATGGTGATGGTCGGAGGTGTTGGTGTCGAAATAGGTCTTCGCGCCCTCGACAGCGAGGATACGCAACAGTCCCGACTGGGTGAACTGATGAAGGGCGTTGTAGACAGTGGCCAGCGATACCGGCACGCCGGCGGCGACCGCTTCCTCGTGCAGTTCCTCGGCCGACAAATGACGATCGCCCTTGGCGAAAAGCAGGTCGGCCAGCGCAATGCGCTGACGCGTCGGCCTCAGCCCGGCTTCACGGACCCGCTTGTCCACAGCCACATTTCCCTTCCGGCCGTCCAGGTCCATCTTCTCGTCGAACCTCACAGTTCCGCCCCAAGACACGTCCAGAATGGCAAAATAATGAACTTCTGCCGATACCGGACCTTTTCAGGACATATATTCTGTCGTCCGAATGCGATCAATAGCGCGCATTGACCCAGGCAGACGGGCAGGTTAAGCGCAAACGCCGGTTTCCGGCCTGAAACAGATTGTGTTAGGAAGCCAACGACAGGGCACCCGATAGCCCGAACGGTATGGGGATGAGGTTGATGACGGGTAAATCCAGCTACGAGTACGACGAATTGCTGGCCTGCGCCCGCGGCGAGTTGTTCGGACCGGGCAATGCCCAGCTTCCCTATCCTCCCATGCTGATGTTCGATCGTATCACCGAGATCAGCGAGACGGGTGGCGCCTTCGAGAAGGGTTTCATCCGCGCGGAATTCGACATCAAGCCGGACCTGTGGTTCTTTGCCTGCCATTTCATCGGCAATCCGATCATGCCGGGGTGCCTCGGCCTCGATGCCATGTGGCAATTGACGGGCTTCTATCTTGGCTGGCTCGGCGAACCCGGCAAAGGAATGGCGCTGTCGACCGGTGAAGTGAAATTCAAGGGCATGGTCACGCCCTCGGTGAAGAAGGTTGAGTACGGCATCGACTTCAAGCGCGTGATGCGTGGCCGGCTGGTGCTCGGCATCGCCGATGGCTGGCTAAAGGCGGATGGCGAGCCCATATACGCGGCAACGGATTTGAAGGTCGGTCTGTCGAAACAGCCGACGGTCGGCTGACCAGAATTCCTAGCCGGCCCTTGGCCAGCATCCCTGGAAGGAGTTGCGAATGAGACGTGTCGTTGTCACAGGCCTCGGCATCGTGTCGTCGATCGGCAACAATGCCAACGAGGTGCAAACCTCGCTGCATGATGCCAGATCCGGCATCAGTTTCTCCGATTCGTTCGCCGAGCATGGCTTCCGGTGCCAGGTCTGGGGTGCGCCGACGCTCGATCCTTCCGCCATGATCGACCGCCGAGCGATGCGCTTCCTAAGCCAAGGTGCAGCCTGGAACCACGTCTCCATGGATCAGGCAATCGCGGATGCGGGCCTGGAAGAGAGCGACATCACCAATGAGCGTACCGGCATCGTCATGGGATCGGGCGGACCATCCACCCGCACCATCTTCGAGGCGGCCGAGACCACGCTGAAGAACGGCAGTCCCAAGCGTATCGGTCCGTTCGCGGTGCCGAAGGCAATGTCGTCGACCGCATCGGCAACGCTTGCCACCTGGTTCAAGATCCACGGCGTCAACTATTCGATCTCTTCGGCCTGTTCGACCTCGGCGCATTGCATCGGCAATGGCTACGAACTGATCCAATGGGGCAAACAGGACATAGTCTTTGCCGGCGGCCACGAGGATCTCGACTGGACGATGTCGGACCTGTTCGACGCCATGGGCGCCATGTCGTCGAAGTTTAACGACAAGGCATCGACCGCTTCGCGCGCCTACGACGCCAATCGCGACGGCTTCGTCATCGCCGGCGGCGCGGGTGTGCTGGTGTTGGAAGAGCTTGAGCACGCCAAGGCGCGGGGCGCCAAGATCTACGCCGAGATCGTCGGCTACGGCGCGACCTCGGACGGCTACGACATGGTTGCCCCTTCAGGCGAGGGCGCGGTTCGCTGCATGCGCCAGGCGCTGGCCACGGTTTCCACGCCGGTCGACTACATCAACACCCATGGCACATCGACGCCGGTGGGTGACTCCAAGGAAATGGGCGCGATCCGCGAGGTGTTCGGCGAGAAGATGCCCTACATCACCTCGACAAAATCGCTGACCGGCCATTCTCTGGGCGGGGCGGGTGTGCAGGAATCCATATACTCGATCCTGATGATGCAGGGTGGTTTCATCGGCGAAAGCGCCCATATCGAGACCCTCGACCCCGAATTCGAGGGCATGCCGATCGTGCGAAAGCGCATCGACGACGCCAGGATCGACACCGTCTTGTCTAATTCGTTCGGCTTCGGCGGCACCAACGCGACGCTCGTTTTCCAGCGCTATTCCGCATAAGGCCAGCGTTTTTTTTGTAATAAGGATTGGCGGCCATGGACGGATTGATGAAGGGCAAGCGCGGGCTTGTCATGGGTGTCGCCAACGATCATTCGATCGCCTGGGGCATTGCCCGGAAATTGTCCGAACATGGGGCGGAACTCGCCTTCACCTATCAGGGCGATGCCTTCGGGCGCCGGGTCAAGCCGCTGGCCGACAAGCTCGGTGCCTCGCTGGTGGTGCCATGCGACGTCGAGGACAGCGCTTCGGTCGCCGCGACGTTCGAGACGCTGGGTAAGGAATGGGGCGGGCTGGATTTCGTCGTCCACGCCATTGGCTTTTCCGATAAGAACGAGCTGAAAGGCCTCTACGCCGACACCAGCCGGGACAATTTCGTCCGCACCATGGTGATCTCCTGCTACTCCTTCACCGAGATCGCCCGCCATGCCGCCGCCCTGATGCAGGACGGTGGATCGATGATCACGCTGACCTATGCGGGGTCGGTCCGCGTCATGCCGAACTACAATGTCATGGGCGTGGCCAAGGCAGGGCTGGAGGCCAGTGTGCGCTATCTCGCCAACGATTACGGTCCACGCGGCATTAGGGTCAATGGCATATCGGCTGGACCCGTGCGCACGCTTGCCGGCGCCGGCATTTCCGACGCCCGCCACATGTTCTCCTATCAGCAGCGCAACTCGCCGCTGCGCCGCACGGTGACCATCGACGAGGTCGGCGGCTCCGCGCTTTATCTGCTGTCGGGTCTGTCTTCGGGCGTCACCGGCGAAATCCACTATGTCGATTCCGGCTATCACATCGTTTCCATGCCAACGCTGGACGAATTGAAGCAGACCGACGGCGGACGAGACTAATGCACGTCGCCGAAGCGTGCGCAGCGGTCTTGGGACAACGACATTTATGAAACAAAAGCTTAAGATGCGCCGGCGGAATCCGTTTCAACGCGACGCGCTTTAACCCTCTAAAGAAATACTTTCGGTCGAATAAAATTAGATGCATTGGCGGAAACTCATTTTAAGGAGATATCCGCTAGAAAGCCCCGTACTCTGGGGATCTTTCAATGTCGGCCGTCAGCAACCCGAAGCGAACACCGGTGTTCCGATTGCTCACCATAGCGAGCTCGGGTCTCGGCAGTTTCGTCCTCGGACTCTGGGGCCTGAAGCTCGGTCTCGGCGAAGGCTTTGCCGGCATCTCCGCGGACATGATGGTCGCGATGATGGCCGCGCTTTGCGCACTGGCGGCGTCGGCAGCCGCGATGTCCTTCTTCGCCGGCGTGGATGAATCGGCGGATTTCGTTTTCACGGAAACCCATTTCGATAAACTGACGGGCCTTTTGGCGCGTCCGGCAATGGTCGGCAAGATTGCCGAGGCGGCGTGCGCGACAAGCCGGACCGGCGAGCCGATGTTCCTCATCGACATCGACATAGACCGCTTCAAGCAGATCAACGACGCCATCGGCTACAGCCAGGGCGATGAGTTGATCCGCGCCTTCACCAAGCGATTGAAGAGCTGCGTGCCGCAGCGGGCACTGATAGGACGCATTGGCGCCGGTGAATTCGCGATACTGCTCCCCGACAATCAAGTATCAGGGTCGCTGGAAAGCACCATCGAGAGGCTCATCGACGAGATGATGGAGCCCTATGAACTCAGCACTCACCTGCAATCGGTCAGCCTGTCGGTGGGCATCGTGGCGATGCCGAAGGACGGCGTAGATCCCGTCCTCATCCTGCGCCGCTCCAATCTGGCGCTGCAGAATGCTCGCGCCAGCGGCGTCGGCAACTGGTCTGTCTTCCATGCCGAAATGGGTAGGGTCGCCGATCATCGCCAGTGGATCGAATCCGAACTGAATACGGCCTTCGAGCGCGGTGACTTCGATCTTCACTACCAGCCGCAGCTCGACCTCCCGACCGGGCGCATCGTCGGCTATGAAGCCCTGATCCGCTGGCGGCACCCCGAACGCGGCATGATCCCGCCGATGGAGTTCATCCCAATCGCCGAGGAAACCGGCATGATCGGCCCGATCGGCGAATGGGTGCTGCGCAAGGCTTGCAGCGACGCCCGGCATCTGCCCGACGACTGCTTCGTCGCCGTCAACATCTCGCCCGTGCAGTTCATGACCAAGGACTTCGTCGGCACCGTGCGCGACACCATGACGAGCACCGGCATCAAACCGTCGCGGCTGGAACTGGAAGTGACCGAGACGGCGATGATGCAGGATCGCGACCGCGCCGCCGCCATCCTGAAGCAGCTTGCGGACATGGGCATCTCGGTCGCCGTCGACGATTTCGGCACCGGCTATTCCAATTTGAGTTACCTGATCGACTTCTCATTCGGCAAGCTGAAGATCGACCGGTCCTTCGTCAGCCGCCTCGATACGGATTCCAGCTCAGGCGCGGTCGTCTCGACGATCGTCGGCCTTTCGCGCGCGCTCGGCGTCGGCATCATTGCCGAAGGCGTCGAGACCGAAAGCCAGGCGACGCTGCTGCGGGCGGCCGGCTGCGAGGTGGTGCAGGGCTACCTGTTCGGCCGGCCGGCGCCACTCAAGATCAGGATTGGCGACGCGCATGTCACCGACGAGGTCCGACGCGTCGCCAATCTGCATTGAATGCTACGCCTTGTATCAACGCCGGGCGGCAAGCACCTTGAACGTGCCGTCGCGGGCGAGCTCGACATGGCTCGAAAAGGCAGCCGACAGGATCGGCTCGTAGGGAAGCTGGCGGTTGGCGACCATGAACAACCGCCCACCCGGCTTCAAGGCCTTGGCTGCAGCGCGGATCATGCCGGCGCCGATCTCGGGCTCGGCTGCACGGCTGCGGTGAAACGGCGGGTTCATGGCAATCACGTCGTAGCGCTTCTCGACCGGTTCCTTCAGCAGATCGATCCAGAAAAAATTCCTGGCGACCGACTGGCTGACCACCCCTGCCAGATTGAGCTTCGCGGCTTCGAGCGCATCGAATTCGGCCTCGTAGAGATCAAGCACCGACAGGCCTTGTGAGCGGGCGGCGATCTCGGCCGCCACATAGCCCCAGCCGGCGCAGAAATCGGCAACGCTGCCACGCAGATCATTGGGCAAGTTTTCGACCAGCAATCTCGAGCCGGTATCGATCCGGTCGAAGGAAAACATGCCGGGCGCGGTATGGAACCGGCCTTCAACCAGCAAGGCGGGGTTCGCGGCGCGCAATTCTTCCGCAGCAGCCAGATCGGCGGGGCGGCGAAACCAGAAGGCGATGCCGTGATATTTTGGTAAATGACCTTCAAGCGGCACAAGCTCGTCAACGCGCTTGCGCAGGCTGGCTATGCCATCATCCTTGCCGCCGGCAACGATGACCAGCCCGCCCGGCGCCACGCGCTCAAGCGCCTGCGCGATACGCACTTCGTTAAGGCCCCTATGCCGGCCGGCAAGCACGAGTGCCATATCGAAGCCGTCGCCTTCCGCTTGCGCGGTGACGACGAAGCCAGAAGCCTGCAGCGCGCGAAAATGCGGTCGGAAGCCTTGCACGAGGTGAAGCGCTGCCTCGAAGCCTTCGGGCAGCCTAAAACCCGGCTCAGCGCCAAGAAACAGGGCGCGATTACCCTTTCCAGGCAGAGGAACAGCCTCGGCCTCAAAGGGATGAAAAAGCGTCTTCAGCGGCTCGGCGGACATTGTTCGATCTCGAAACGAAGCCCTGTGTTTGCAATATGAAAGTGAAAAAGCGGCTGAAAAAGAAAACGGGCGCGACATAAGCCGCGCCCGCTTCGAGTCATGAATTCAAGACCGATCAGGCGGCGTTTTCTTCGCCTTCGGTCTTCTTGTCGCGGGCGAGTTCCTTGCCGGTGGCCTGGTCGACGACCTTCATCGACAGGCGGACCTTGCCGCGTTCGTCGAAGCCCATCAGCTTGACCCAGACCTTGTCGCCTTCCTTGACCACGTCCGAGGTCTTGGCGACCCTGTCGTTGGCAAGCTGCGAGATGTGAACGAGGCCGTCACGCGGACCGAAGAAGTTCACGAAAGCGCCGAAGTCGGCGGTCTTGACGACCGTGCCTTCGTAGATTTCGCCTACTTCCGGCTCGGCGACGATGGTGTGGATCCACTTCTTCGCCGCCTCGATCTCCTTGGCGTTGGACGAAGCGATCTTGACCGTGCCGTCGTCCTCGATGTTGATCTTGGCGCCGGTCTTCTCGACGATCTCGCGGATGACCTTTCCGCCTGAGCCGATGACGTCGCGGATCTTGTCGGTCGGGATGTGCATCACCTCGATGCGCGGTGCGAACTCGCCGAGTTCCGAACGCGCGCCGGAGAGCGCGTGGCCCATCTCGCCGAGGATATGCTGGCGGCCGTCCTTGGCCTGGTCCAGCGCGATCTTCATGATCTCCTCGGTGATGCCCTCGATCTTGATATCCATCTGCAGCGAGGTGATGCCGTTCGCGGTGCCGGCGACCTTGAAGTCCATATCGCCGAGGTGATCCTCGTCGCCAAGGATGTCGGACAGAACCGCGAAGCGCTCGCCTTCCTTGATCAGGCCCATGGCGATGCCGGCGACGGGCTTGGCCAGCGGCACGCCGGCATCCATCAGCGCCAGCGAGGTGCCGCAGACGGTCGCCATCGACGACGAACCGTTCGACTCGGTGATCTCCGAGACAACGCGCAGCGTGTAGGGGAATTGGTCGGCGCTCGGCAGCATCGGACGGATGGCGCGCCAGGCGAGCTTGCCATGGCCGATTTCACGGCGGCCCGGCGAACCCATGCGGCCGGTCTCACCGACGGAGTAGGGAGGGAAGTTGTAGTGAAGGAGGAACTTCTCCTTGTACATGCCGGTCAGCGAGTCGACATACTGCTCGTCCTCGCCGGTGCCGAGCGTGGCAACGACCAGCGCCTGGGTCTCGCCGCGGGTGAACAGCGCCGAACCGTGGGTGCGCGGCAGGACGCCAACTTCGGAGACGATCTTGCGGACCGTCTTGAGATCGCGGCCGTCGATGCGCGAGCCTGTGTCGAGGATGTTCCAGCGCACGACCTTGGCCTGGAGTTCCTTGAACACGGTGCCGATCTGCTCGGAGGCGTACTTGGCTTCTTCGCCTTCCGCCGGGGCAAACGCAGCCTTGACCTTGGCCTTGACGGCGTCGACGGCGGCGTAGCGCTTCTGCTTGTCGGTTATCTTGTAGGCATCGCGAAGTTCACCTTCGACGATCTTGAGCATTTCGGCTTCGAGCGCGGAATAATCCGGCGCGGTAAAGTCGCGCGGCTCCTTGGCGGCAACTTCGGCCAGCTTGATGATGGCGTCGATGACCGGCTGGAAGCCCTTGTGGCCGAACATGACGGCGCCGAGCATCAGCTCTTCGCCGAGTTCCTTGGCTTCGGACTCAACCATCAGAACGGCGTCGGTGGTGCCGGCGACGACCAGGTCGAGCTTCGATTCCTGCATCTCATCGACATGCGGGTTGAGCACATATTCGCCGTTGATATAGCCGACGCGGGCGCCGCCGATCGGGCCCATGAACGGCACGCCCGACAGGGTCAGGGCAGCCGAGGTGGCAACGATCGACAGGATGTCGGGATCGTTTTCCAGATCGTGCTGGACGACGGTGACGACGATCTGGGTGTCGTTCTTGTAGCCTGAGGCGAAGAGCGGGCGGATCGGGCGGTCGATGAGGCGGGAAACCAGCGTTTCTTTCTCGCTCGGGCGGCCTTCGCGCTTGAAATAGCCACCCGGGATCTTGCCGGCGGCGTAGGTCTTTTCCTGGTAGTTGACGGTCAGCGGGAAGAAATCGAGGCCGGGCTTCGGCTCCTTCATCGAAACGACGGTGGCGAGAACCTTGGTCTCGCCGTAGGTGGCGAGCACCGCGCCATCAGCCTGGCGGGCGATCTTGCCGGTTTCGAGGATGAGCGGACGGCCGCCCCATTCGATTTCCACTTTGTGGTGATTGAACATATCTTGTCCTTAATATGAGGAAAGGGCCGCGCCGTTTCACGGTGCGCGGATGCCCATTCCCTTGGCTTCCTTTCTCGGGCAGCCACGGGCAAGACAGCGGGAGGCTCGGCTAATTTCGGCGCGGCGAGCGCGCACGAGCGTCCTGCAATCCTGCCCCATGACCGTCCATGGGCGGTTTCGAGTGCCCTCTGCACGATCGAAACCAGGTCTGGCCAGTCGATGCGACTGGCAGAATGCGCGACCGGCGGGCTCTCCGAAGAAAGCCCGCCGGTCAATTCGTCAACGGCGCAGACCGAGCTTCTCGATCAGCGTCTGGTAGCGCGCGTCATCCTTGCGCTTGAGATAATCAAGCAGGCTGCGGCGCTGGGAGACGAGAGCGAGCAGACCACGGCGGGAATGGTTATCCTTCTTGTGGTCCTTGAAATGGTCGGTCAGGTTCTTGATGCGCTCGGAAAGGATGGCCACCTGGACTTCCGGAGACCCGGTATCGCCCTTGGCGGTTGCGAATTCACCCATCAATTCCTGTTTGCGCTCGGCAGTAATCGACATCGTGTTTTTCCTTATCTGTTTGAGGAAACGGGTCGCCCTCAGCCGGGATGTCGTCCAGCAGGGGCCGGTGCAAGCAAGGCGTCATAGCGCTATGCTGCGGCGCATATAGTGCAATTCCCCGGAAAACACCAGCCCAATTCACAAGCCGGCTTTTCAGGCCAAAATGGCCGGTTCTATCCTTGTCAGAGCCATTTCTTCCATTTGAAGAAGGCAATCAGCCCGAACGCGACAAGCGCCATGAACAGAAGCGATAAGGGATAGCCGTAGTAGGCCTTCAGTTCCGGCATGTTCCAGGGCGAAGACCCTGGATCGAAATTCATGCCCCAGATGCCGACCAGGAAGGTGAGCGGCATGAAGATGACCGAGACGATGGTGAGATAGCTGATGACGTCGTTGGTGCGCGCCTGGCTCAGCGACAGATGCATCTCGATCAGGCCGGTCAGCATGTCGCGCTGGGTTTCGACCAGCTCGATCAGCCTGAGAGAATGGTCGAGCGTGTCGTTGAGGAAGACCTTGGTCTCGGCTTTCACATAGGGAACGTCGTTGCGGATCAGCGTCGCCAGCGCGTCGCGCATGGGCCACAGCACCCCTTTCAGCACATTGGCATCGCGCCGCAATTCATGCAGCTGTCGCATCTGATGCTTGTGCGGCGTGTGCAGCATCTCATCCTCGATGCTGTCGACCAGTTCGCCGGCCGACTCGATCGGCGGAAAATAGCTGTCGACGACGGCGTCGATGAGCGCGTAAGCGAGGTAGTCGGCGCCCCGCGCGCGCAACCGGTTCGGCGCGGAACTCTCGATGCGCTTGCGCACGGGATCGAAAGGATCGCCTTCACGCTCCTGAAAGGTGACGACGAAATTGTTGCCGAAGAAGACGGCGATCTGCTCATAGCGGTGCGACGTGATATCGTCGATCATCCTGACGACGACGAAGGCGTGGTCCTCGAAGAAGTCGACCTTAGGCCGCTGGCCGGTGTTGACGACGTCTTCCAGCGCCAGCGGATGCAGGCTGAAAATGCGGCCGATCTCCTCGATCAGCTGGATGTTGGCGAGGCCGGTACAGTCGAGCCAGATGACCGGCCATTTGTCGCAATGGGTGTTGAGGTCGTCGATGCTGGCATTTTCGATGGTCTTGAATTTTTCGGGTGAGATGAGCGTCAGCCTGAGTTCGCTACGCCGCGCCGACGGGTCGGCGATCAGCGTGCCCGGCGATGCACCGACCGGCGGCCGCCGCGTCTTCACCGGCGCCCGCTTCTTGATCGCCTCAGCCTTTGCCATGGAGCCCCTCTAACGCTATGTCCCGCAGACATTAGATGAGTGCGCTCAGCCGGCAAAGACCCGCTTGGGCTTGAACATGCCTTGCTCGATCGCTCCGATGGCGACCAGCTTGCCGCGTGCAGTGGCGCAAGCTTCCTCGGCTTCCACCGGTGCGTCGCGGCCACGAATGATGACCGGATTGCCAAGGCGGATCCTGGTCGCCGCATCGTCGCTGATGGCGATCTGCGGCAGGCAGTCGAGGGCGGCCGATGTATCGACCAGAAGCGCGTCGATGGCGTCGAAGTCGATTGGCGCTTCCACCGCGTCAGCGACTTCTGTCGTGTCGGCGGCTTCTGTCGTGTCGGCGACATCCGCCGCCTCCGAGCTGTCTTCATCCCGCACGCCGAAACGAGCGGCTTCCAGTTCGGCGATGGTGACGAAATCCTCCGGCGTGAACGGCTCGACCTCGACCCGGCGCAATTCGGAAATATGGCCGAAGCAGCCGAGGTCGCGGCCCATGTCACGGGCCAGCGAGCGCACGTAAGTGCCCTTGCCGCATTCGACTTCGAAAACCGTATGGTCGGCATTGTGCCCGACAATATCGAGCCGGCCGATCTCGACCTCGCGTGATGGAATATCGACTGTCGCGCCATCGCGTGCCAAATCATAGGCACGCTCGCCTGCGATCTTGATGGCCGAGAATTGCGGCGGCGTCTGCATGATGACGCCGGTGTATTTCGGCAAAAGGGCAAGCACCTCGGCTTCCGACGGCCGCAGGTCGGAGTCCTTCGTCACCGGGCCCTCGAGATCATCGGTGGAGCGCTCCTGCCCCCAAGCCACGGTAAAGCGATAGATCTTGGCGCCGTCCTGCACGTAAGGCACGGTCTTGGTGGCCTCGCCAAGCGCGATCGGCAGCATGCCGGAGGCGAGCGGGTCGAGCGTACCGGCATGGCCGGCCTTTTCCGCCTGGAACAGCCATTTGATCTTGGAGACGGCTTCGGTCGAGCCCATGCCGACCGGCTTGTCCAGGATCAGCCAGCCCGAGATCGGCCGGCCTTTCTTCTTGCCGCGACGCGCCACTATTCGGTGTCCTTGTTGTCGTCTTTGTCCTGGTCTTCAGGACCCAGATCGCGCGCTACCTCGGGCGACTTCAACAGGTCGTTGATCCTGGCGAAATTATCGAAGGAGGTGTCGAGCTTGAAGCGGAACTCCGGCATGAACTTCATCTGCCGCAATGCGCCGGAGACGCGGCCACGGACGAACTTCGCATGCTTGTTCAGCGCCTCGACCACCGCATCTGTGTCCTTGGCGCCGAGCGGCGAGACGAAGGCGGTGGCGACCTTCAGGTCGGGCGACATGCGCACTTCCGAGACCGACACCACGGTGTTCTCGATCAGCGGATCGATGATCTCGCCCCGCTGCAGGGTTTCGGACAGCGCATGGCGGACCTGTTCGGCGACGCGCAGCATGCGCTGGGATGGGCTGGATGCGGTTGGACGGGGCATTTTTCTCAATCCTGAAAGCGTGAAGCGCGGGATGGGACCGCGCCTCATGTCTCATATGGGCCATTCTCAATAGACCTTGGGCGGCGGCCTTTCGACCACCGCCCTTATGAACAAGTCACTCGAACTCAGAGCGTCCGGGTCACCATCTCGACGCGGAAGCACTCGATGACGTCGCCGACGCGCATGTCCTCGTAGTTCTGGAAGGCCATGCCGCATTCCTGGCCGCCGGGGACTTCCGAAACTTCGTCCTTGAAGCGCTTCAGCGTCTTCAGCGTGCCCTCGTGAATGACGACATTGTCGCGGATCAGGCGAACGCCCGCACCGCGCTCGACCTTGCCTTCGGTGACACGGCAGCCGGCGATCTTGCCGACCTTGGTGATGTCGAAGATTTCGAGGATCTGTGCATTGCCGATGAAGGTCTCGCGACGCTCCGGAGACAGCAGGCCCGACAGAGCCGCCTTCACGTCATCCACGAGATTGTAGATGATCGAGTAGTAGCGGATCTCGATGCCCGCGGCCGCTGCGGCAGCACGCGCCTGGACGTTGGCGCGGACGTTGAAGCCGATGATCGCCGCACCCGAGGTTTCCGCAAGCGACACGTCGCTTTCGGTGATGGCGCCGGCGCCTGCATGGACGATGCGCGCACGCACTTCGTCGGTGCCGAGCTTGTCCAGCGCCGCGTTGATCGCCTCGATCGAACCCTGCACGTCGCCCTTGATGACCAGCGGGAATTCCTTCAGCCCGCTCGTCTGCAATTGCGACATCATCTGCTCGAGCGAACCGCGCTGGCCGGCATGCTTGGCAACCGCCTTCTCGCGCGCCAGACGCTGGCGATACTCGGTGATTTCGCGGGCACGGGCCTCGTTGTTGACCACGGCGAAGCGGTCGCCGGCCTGCGGTGTACCCTGCAGACCAAGCACCTCCACCGGCATCGCCGGCGGCGCTTCCTTGATCTGCACGCCACGATCGGTGACCAGCGCACGCACCCGGCCCCATTCGTTGCCGGCAACAAGGATGTCACCCGGCATCAGCGTGCCGGTCTGCACCAGCACGGTGGCAACGGGACCGCGACCCTTGTCGAGCTGGGCTTCGATGACGACGCCCTCGGCGGTACGATCCGGATTGGCCTTCAGGTCGAGAATTTCGGCCTGCAGCAGGATCGCCTCGAGCAGCTTGTCGAGATTGGTGCCCTTGGTCGCCGACACTTCGACGTCCAGAACTTCACCGCCCATGGATTCGACGAAGACTTCGTGGCGCAGCAGTTCGGAGCGCACTTTCTGCGGATCGGCATCATGCTTGTCGATCTTGTTGATCGCCACGATGATCGGAACGCCGGCCGCCTTGGCATGGCTGATCGATTCAATCGTCTGCGGCATGACGCTGTCGTCGGCCGCAACCACCAGGATGGCAATGTCGGTCGCCTGGGCGCCACGAGCACGCATTGCCGTGAAGGCGGCGTGGCCGGGCGTGTCGATGAAGGTGATCTTGTGACCGTTCTTCTCGACCTGATAGGCGCCGATATGCTGGGTGATGCCGCCGGCCTCGCCGGAGACGACGTTGGCGTTGCGGATGGCATCGAGCAGCGAGGTCTTGCCGTGATCGACGTGACCCATGATCGTCACCACGGGCGGACGCGACACCAGGTCCTCGGCGTTGTCGGCGATGTTGAACAGGCCTTCCTCGATGTCGGACTCGGCGACGCGGCGAACCGTGTGACCGAATTCGGTAGCAACCAGTTCGGCCGTGTCAGCGTCGATGACGTCGCCCGGCTTCAGGATCTGGCCTTGCTTCATGAAGAACTTGACCAGGTCGACCGCACGCTCGGACATGCGTTGCGCCAATTCCTGGATGGTAATCGTCTCTGGCAGGATCACTTCGCGCATGACTTTCTCGCGCGGCTCATTGTGCATCGCGCGCTTGAATTTTTCCTGGCGGCGACGCATCGACGACAGCGAACGGGCTCGCGCATCCTCGTCGGACAATGCTGAATTCAGCGTCAGCTTGCCGCGGCGGCGGTCCTCCTCGCTCTTGGTCGGCTTGGCCGGACGCGCCACTTCAGGCGTAACCGGACGGCGCACCGGCGCACCGGCACCAGTCCGCTTCGGCTTGACCTGTTCTTCGTCGTCGACCGTCGCCAGTTCAGCGGTCAGCGGCGCGCGGCGGCGCGCCTCTTCCTCGGCCCGACGGCGGGACTCGGCCTCGGTCTGCAACCGCGCCTCTTCCTCGGCCTGGCGGCGCGCCGATTCATCGCGTTCGCGCTTGCGGCGTTCTTCGTCCTCGGCGCGGCGCTTGGCCTCCTCGGCGGCGCGCTGACGGTCCTCGACCTCGCGAACCTTCGAGCCCTCGAGCGCCCTGCGGCGTGCTTCCATTTCACTGCGCGACAGTTCGTTCAGCACCATGCCGCTGCGCTCGACCGGGGCCGGTGGCGGGGGTGGCGGCGCCTTCGGCGCTTCCTGCACGACGACGGGTGCGGCCACGACCGCCGGCTTCGGTGTGAAGACGGGGGCGGCAACCGGCTCCGGCTTGTCGCCGGGCATCGAGAACTTGCGCTTCTTGGTTTCGACGACGACCTGCTTGGTGCGGCCGTGCGAGAAGTTCTGGCGCACAGTGCCCTGTTCCATACCGGGGCGCTTCAGCGTCAAGGTCTTCTTCGGCGTCACACTCAGCGTATTGTCGTCACCCGATTTCGTATCGCTCATTCCATATCCTCTGCGGCATCATCTTCGTCAGCAACAGCCGCAAGCATTGCCAGATCGTCCGGGGAACCGCCCCGATACCGGTCGAGCGCAACCATGCGCTTCTGGACCGCCCTGCCCGCGTCTCCCGCGAGAACGGCAGCATGTATCACATTTGTACCCCCCAATGCCAAGCTCAACTCGGCCTCGGAGAAAAGTTTGTAGGCAAGGATAACAGGGCCGCCGAGATGGACTGTCGCCCGTCGTGCCTGACTGATCTTGCGTACACCGTCGTCGGACGCCTCGGTCGCGTGGAGCACGAAAAGCGCCAATCCGCCACGCACAGCGCTCTCGACTTTGGTGGCGCCCAGCGCAATCGCGCCTGCCTTGCGGGCAAGACCGAGCATGCCCAGAGCGTGTCTGGAAAGCAGCCCGTCGACCATGCCGCCAAGATCGGGCGGCACGACCACCTGTGCCTTGAAGGCGCGAGCGAAAAGGTTCTTCGCCGCAGCCTTGTCGATATGTAGGCGGTCGGCACTCACCCAGCAACCGCGGCCGGGCAAATTTCTCTTGATATCGGGAACGACGGCCGAATCCGGGCCGACGACGAACCGGATCAGATCATCCGGTTCGGCCTGCCTGCGGGTGACGATGCAGGTGCGATCGTTCATCTCGTCCAAGGGCGGGTTCGGTGCGATGCGGTTTCACCTCACGCACCAACGGCTTCGTCAGCCGATTCTTCTTCGGCTGCAAGCTCGTCTTCGGTGATCCATCCAGCCTTGAGGCGGGCGGCCAGAACCATTTGCTCGGCATCGGCGCGTGTCACGCCATGATTGGCCAGCACACCCGGATAGACCTTGGTCTCGCCGTCTTTGCGTTCCTTCCAGCCGGTCAGGTCGTCGGCGGCATAGCCGGCAAAGTCCTCGATCGTCTTCACGCCGTCCTCGCCGAGCGTCACCATCATGGCGGTGGTGATGCCGGGGATTTCGCGCAATTCGTCCGAGACGCCGAGCGCCTTGCGCTTGTCGTCGTGTTCGGCTTCGATTTTCTCCAGATATTCGCGGGCGCGGGTCTGGATCTCCGAAGCGGTGTCCTCGTCGAAGCCATCGATCGAGGCGATCTCGCCGGAGTCGACATAGGCGACTTCCTCGACGCTGGTGAATCCTTCGGAGGCGAGCACCTGGCCGACCATCTCGTCGACGTCGAGCGCTTCCATGAACAGCGACGAACGCTCGACGAATTCCTTCTGGCGACGCTCGGATTCCTCGGCCTCGGTCAGGATGTCGATATCCCAGCCGGTCAGCTGCGAAGCAAGCCGCACGTTCTGGCCGCGACGACCGATGGCCAGCGACAGCTGGTCGTCGGGAACCACGACTTCGATGCGTTCGGCATCCTCGTCGAGCACGACCTTGGCGACTTCCGCCGGCTGCAGCGCGTTGACGATGAAGGACGCCGCCGATGGCGACCACGGAATGATGTCGATCTTCTCGCCTTGCAACTCGCCGACGACGGCCTGGACGCGGCTGCCGCGCATACCGACGCAGGCGCCGACCGGATCGATCGAACTGTCGCGTGAGATGACCGCGATCTTGGCGCGCGAGCCGGGGTCGCGGGCGACCGACTTGATTTCGATGATGCCGTCATAGATTTCCGGCACTTCCATGGTGAACAGCTTGGCCATGAACTGCGGATGGGTGCGCGACAGGAATATCTGCGGGCCGCGCTGCTCGCGGCGCACGTCATAGACGTAAGCGCGGACGCGGTCGCCGTATTTGTAGTTTTCGCGCGGGATCAGTTCGTCGCGACGGATGATTGCCTCGCCACGGCCGAGATCGACGATGACGTTGCCGTATTCGACGCGCTTGACCGTGCCGTTGACGATCTCGCCGATGCGGTCCTTGTACTCGTCGTACTGGCGATCGCGCTCGGCCTCGCGGACCTTCTGCACGATGACCTGCTTGGCCGACTGGGCGGCGATGCGGCCGAAATCCATCGGCGGCAGCTGTTCGGCTATGAAGTCGCCGAGCTGGGCATCGGGATTGCGCTCGCGAGCCGAGGAAATGGCTATCTGCGTGGCGTAGTCGTCGACCTTCTCGACCACTTCCATCAGCCGCTGCAGCTTCATCTCGCCGGTGTTCGGGTTGATGTCGGCGCGGATGTTGGTCTCCTGACCGTAACGCGAACGTGCCGCCTTCTGGATCGCATCGGCCATGGCGGCGATGACAATCGACTTGTCGATCGACTTTTCGCGCGCGACCGCGTCGGCGATCTGCAGCAGTTCAAGTCTGTTGGCGCTTACAACCATCGTTTTTCTCCCGAGCCTGTTTGCCGGACCTTCGCGCCCAGCAGCTCAATCATAGTTCCTGTTCGTGTTCTTCCGTGGCGTCCGTTTCCGTACCCGACTCATCGTCGTCCGGTTCGCCGCGACGTTTCTTGGCTTCCTTGCGCGCCCTGTTGTCCTTCGACAGGGCATCGCGAATGAGATCGTCGGTCAGGATCAGGCGCGTTTCGGAAATCGCATCATAGGGGACACGCACCGTCGGCTCCTCGCCATAGGCAGCCTTTTCGCGCTCGATCAACACATCGTCTTCGCCGGCCTCGACGATCTTGCCCTTGAACCGCTTGCGGTCGGCGACGACGATCGATGTTTCCATCTTGACCAGATGACCCGTCCAGGTCGTGAAATCCGATTTGCGGACGAGCGGCCGGTCGATGCCCGGCGACGAGACCTCCAGATGATAGGCCTTTTCGATCGGATCGTCGACGTCGAGCGCCGGCGACACCGCCCGGCTGACCTCTTCGCAATCCTCGACGGTCATGGTGCCGTCCTCGCGCTCGGCCATGATCTGCAGCGTCAGCCCGTTCTGGCCCGACAGATGCACCCGCACGAGGCGGAAGCCGATGCCGCGCAGAACCGGCTGGACGATCAGCGCGATGCGCGCATCGATGCCGCTTTCGCGGATGATGCGATCGTCGCCCTCGCTTGCCGTTGCAGTCATTGATATCCTGTTTCGCTCTATCCGAAGTTATCGGCAGGTAATAAAAAAGAGCGGGACCGGGTGGACCCACTCTTCGTCATACCGACCAAGAATTTGAGGCTGATATAAACGATCGCGGCCGTTGTTTCAAGCCCGCCGTGCGGGCCGCACAAAAGCCGTGACGGCGCCAGTGTTGCGCCAGACGCATGGCCTCCATGCGGCGAAACCCCTGTGAGCCTTGCCGCTGCATTTCCATTTATACCACATCGCACAAGGAATGCACGACGCAGCACATAGGGGCATGACCATGACCAGCCGCAAGATCTTTTCAGCCATTGGCGAACTCTTCGCGACATTTGGCAGCGCAGTCGCCGCCTCGCGCGCGGTGGCAGTCGCCGCCTCGCGCGCGGTGCAAGTGGGCCGCAAGCCGCGTGCTGACGACCTGCGCAAGCTCGGAATGGATCCGGCTGTCTTCAACAGGATCGGTCGTTTCTAGATTTGGCGAGTGGACTCGCCTTTGCGGCGGCCGGAGGCTGGTGCGTCCGTGAGCGCGCCTATGTTCTGACAAAAGTGAGATAGGCCGGCCGCCGGCCCTCACGAATGGCCTTCGCTTCGTAGCGAGTGCCCGGCCAGCCATCATAGGGCCGATGCCAGTCCGCCGCCTCCGAAGCCTGCCAGGCGAACGCACCATGCGCACGGCAATGCAGCAACGTCCAATTGACATATGTGTCGATATCGGACGCAAAGCGGAACTTCGAGCCCGGCTTCAGCACGCGCGCGAACCGATCGAGATTGACCGGGCTGACGAAGCGCCGCTTCCAGTGTTTCTTCTTCGGCCAAGGATCGGGATAGAGCAGGTCGATCCCGTCGAGCGAGGCTTGCGGCAACCAGTCCAGCAACCGGGTGGCATCGTCGTCATAAACCCGCAGATTGGCGAGCGGTTTCTCCCGCACCGCCATCATCAACTTGGCCATGCCGTTGACGAACGGCTCGACACCGATAAAGCCGATCGAGGGCGCCTCGGCCGCGCGATGGAGAAGATGTTCGCCACCGCCGAAGCCGATCTCGAGGCGAACCGCCGAAACATCGGCTTCGAACAGAGCGTGCGGATCGGCCGGCGGTTCATCTGTCAGATCGAGTCGGTATTTCCCGAAACCGCTCTCCAGAGCGGCCGCCTGCTGCGGACGCATGGTCTTGCCGCGCCGGCGACCGAAAAAGGCTTCGGTCGCGCGGCTTGGTCTGTCCTTCGGGTCCATGGCGGGACTTTGCGGCGTCGCTATCAGGCGGCGACCGCGTCCTTGAGCGCCTTGGCGAGATCGGTCTTTTCCCAGGAGAAAGACCCGTCACGGCCGGCCTTGCGGCCGAAATGGCCGTAGGACGACGTCTTGGCGTAGATCGGCTTGTTGAGATCGAGATGGCGGCGGATGCCGGACGGCGACAGATCCATCACGCTGCGCAGCGCCTCCTCCAGCTTTGCCTCGTCGACCTTGCCGGTGCCGTGCAGGTCGACATAGACCGACAGCGGCTGGGCGACGCCGATGGCGTAGGAAAGCTGGATGGTGCAGCGGTCGGCGAGTTTCGCCGCCACGACGTTCTTGGCCAGATAGCGCGCCGCATAGGCCGCCGAACGATCGACCTTGGTGGTGTCCTTGCCGGAGAAAGCGCCGCCGCCATGGGGAGCGGCACCGCCATAGGTGTCGACGATGATCTTGCGGCCGGTCAGGCCGGCGTCACCGTCCGGCCCGCCGATGACGAACTTGCCGGTCGGGTTGATGTACCACATGCAGTCGTCGGAGATCTTCAGCTCGCCCAATGCCTCGCGGATATAGGGTTCGACGACCTTGCGGACCTTCTTCGAGTCCCAGCTCGCATCGAGGTGCTGCGTGGACAGCACGATCTGCGTCGCCTCGGCGGCCTTGCCGTCGACGTAGCGGACGGTGACCTGGCTCTTGGCGTCCGGCCCGAGCTTGCCGGCTTCACCGCTGCCTTCGTGACGGGCAGCGGCCAGCAGTTCCAGGATCTTGTGGCTGTAATAGATCGGAGCCGGCATCAGATCCGGCGTCTCGCGGCAAGCGTAGCCGAACATGATGCCCTGATCGCCGGCGCCTTCTTCGCCCTGACGGTCGGAGGCATTGTCGACACCCTGGCCGATGTCCGGCGATTGGCCGTGCAGCAGGACCTCGATCTTCGCAGTCTTCCAGTGGAAGCCGGCCTGCTCATAGCCGATTTCGCGGATCGCCTTGCGGGCGACCGACTTGAACTTGGCCGGATTGACGACGGGATGGCCGGCGGCATCCGTGAGGATGTTGCCTGCCTTGTCCTTTTTCAGCAGTGTCTCCGGGACGCGCACCTCGCCGGCGATGACGACGCGGTTGGTTGTCGCAAGTGTCTCGCAGGCGACTCGGACTTTCCATGGGTCCATGCCGGTCTTCTTGGCTTCGCGATAGACCAGATCGACAATCTCGTCGGAAATCCGGTCACAGACTTTGTCGGGATGGCCCTCGGCAACGGATTCCGAGGTAAAGAAGTAGTTCTGCCGCGTCACGGGTGTCCCCTCTTGAAAAACGATCGGCAGGCTGCCGACTTTGGCGCGCCACGTGTTAGCGGGGCGATGCGCCGCTCGTCAAGCGATGCTTCGGTTCTGGCATGAATGTCGCTGCAGTTATCTTGTGCCACCGGCGGCAGGGCGCCGCCGGTCCAAGCGTGATTGCGGATCAGTCGGCATCGTCGGTGGAGAGAGACTTGACCAGATCTATGATCCTGCGGCGGACCTTGGCGTCGGCGATCTTGACAAAGGCCCGGTTGAGTTGGAGGCCTTCGGGACTGCCGCAGAATTCGACGGCGAAGGCCATCGACGCATCCTCGGCAAATCCCCGGCCTGCCACGGCCTCCTGGCCGGGCGCATCCTCGAAAAAGAAGGCGACAGGCACGCCGAGGATGGACGCGATCGCCTGCAGACGGCTGGCGCCGACGCGGTTGGTGCCCTTTTCATACTTCTGAATTTGTTGAAATGTGATGCCGAGATTTTCTCCCAGCTTTTCCTGGCTCATTCCCAACATATTGCGGCGAAGCCGAATGCGACTGCCAACATGGATGTCGATCGGATTCGGTTTCTTCTTGTTATCTTCTATCATTTTTTCCTCGCCGAATTTTTTCGGCTTCTCTATTTTTTCCTGCCCAAATGAAGCCGGAGGCAACTGCCCCAACAGAACGATCAACCGACTTCGAGAAATATCAGGCGCTTACAGTATGAGTTTCTAATGTGTGGGCTGTCAATTCACCCGTAGCCTCTGCCTTACGCTCAAAAGTGCGGCCGCAATGGCAAACAGCAACATGATCAGCATTCCGTTAATGCGTCGTTGGCCAGGAGAGATGACCGCCTCTTCGGAAATCGGCACATGGGCATCGATGGCGCCGCGGGCATCGATCGCCAGCGCATCGACGATGCGCCCGCGCGGATCGACGACGGCCGAGATGCCGTTGTTGGCTGCACGCAACAATGGCAATCCATTCTCCACCGCACGGATCTGGGCCTGCCTGAAATGCTGATACGGACCCGGCGTGTCGCCGAACCACGCATCATTGGTGACGTTCACAATAAGCTGTGCTGACGTAGCGTCAACTGCCACGAGATCGGGAAAGATCACCTCATAGCAGATAAATGGCAATGCACGGATGCCATCAGGCAACGCAATGGCGTGCCGCTCGTTGCCGGCCGCAAAACTCATCGGCCCGGCAACGAGTTGCTCGATACCGAAATGATCGAGCAGATCGGAGAAAGGCAGATATTCGCCGAACGGCACAAGGTGAACCTTGTCGACGGCATCAGTGATTTCACCTTTGTCGTCGATCGCCACCACGGAGTTGTAGTAGCGGCTGTCGGCACTTGCGGCCGAACCGCCCTCCTCGCGGACGACGCCGGCCATCAGCATCTGGCCGGGTGCCAGCATGTCGCCCAGCGCCGTCAATGCGTCCGGACGCTCCGTGAAGAGGAACGGAACCGAGGTTTCGGGCCACAGGATCAGTTGCGGCTTGCCGTGACCCGGATCAGGTGCCTTGGCCGATAGTCCCATCAAGGTTGCGAAGATGCGGTCGCGCACCGAGGCGTCCCATTTTTCCGAGAGGTCAACGGCCGGCTGGACGATGCGGACGTCCAGGCTGTGCACCGCAGGTTTTTCGGGAGCGGCAAGCCTGACATAGCCGTAGCCGACATGGGCAGCGGCAAGCACGACAAACAATCCGGCGCCGAGGCGCAGATGCCGGCGCGCCGCCAGCAGCGCCGGCAGAGCGAAGACGAACACCGCGAGCGCGTTCATGCCGATCATGCCGGTGACCGAGACGCTTTGCATCAACAGCGGCACGGGCATGGCCGCGTAGCCGATGGCATTCCAGGGAAAACCGGTGAACAGGAAGTCGCGCAGCCATTCCGCCAGCCCGAAGCCGAAGGCAAGGGCGGCGATGCGTCCGATGTCGCTGCTCCACAACAGCCGCGCAACCACGGCCGCAAAGCCGTAGAAAAAGGCGAGTGCGAAGGGAATGCCGACCACCGCGAAGGGAAGCGCCCAGGCAAAGTTGTCGGCCTCGACCAGCAGAGCCGAGCCGATCCACCACAGGCCGGCAAGGAAATAGCCGAAGCCGAACCACCAGCCGACGGCGAAGGCCGGCCGCAGGCGCCGCATCAGGCCGCCGGAAGCATCACCGGTTGCGCCGTCGAGCAGCCAGACCAGCACGGGAAAAGAGATGAAACAGGCGGCGAAGAAATCGTAAGGCGCCTGGCCAAGCACCGCCAGCGCGCCAGCGAGAAACGCCGCGAGCGCGCGCCCCCAACCCCAAAGCAGAATTATCCGGCCGGCAAGGCGCACCATACATACTTCCGAGTCGCGCGAATCAACAGCCAAGATTTAACAGGCCACGGTCCGCGGTCCAATCGGCAGGTGATGGCCAGCGGTGGACCGAGCCTAGCGGTGCCAGCCTTCGATGCGCAGGCCGCCCAGCCGTTCGGCCTCTTCACGAGAAACAGAACGCAGGGTTTGCGTGAAGGTCCAGACATGGCCCTCGGGATCGCGCGCCCGATACTGGCGTTCGCCATAGAACTGATCCGCTGGCTCCTGGACGATCTCGGCCCCCTTGGCCCTGGCATGCTCGCAATGGGCATCCAGGCCGTCCTTCAGCCTGACATAGACCGACTGCGTGTTCTTGCCGGCGACTGAGGCCGGGCTGGCTACGTGATCGGTCCATTCGGAATCGACGATGATGTAGCTGTCGCCAAACCTCATCTCGGAATGGACGAGCTTTGCCTCGGCATCGCTGACCACCATGCTGCGCTCGAAGCCGAAAGCCGCCTCCAGCCAGTCCAGCGCGGCTCGAGGATCGTTGTAGAACACGCCGGAGCCCAGGCTTGCGTGCTTGAACGGGTCGTCGACGGTCATCGGGCGAGCGAAACGCTCACGCCTGTTCGGCACGGGCCGTGGCGCGCCGGCGGCGCTCGCCCTTCTGGCTCTGCACGATGCGCACGCGCTTGACGCGGCGCGGATCGGCATCCAGCACATGGAATTCGAAGCCGGGAATGGCTTGAACCACCTCGCCACGCGCCGGTACCCGACCGAGCGTGTTGAAGATCATGCCGCCAATGGTATCGACATAATCGCCATGTTCGCCAGCGGCGAAATCCTCACCGATCATCTTGGCGACATCGTCGATCTCGGCCTTGCCGTCGACGATGAACACGCCGTCGCCGCTCCGGGTAATCATCGGCTCATCGTCGTCATGCTCATCCTCGATATCGCCGACCACCATCTCGACGATGTCTTCCAGCGAGGCGAGGCCATCGGTGCCGCCATATTCGTCGATGACCAGCGCCATCTGCGTGCGCGTCGTCTGCATGCGGGCCATCAGGTCGGAGGCAAGCATCGATGGCGGAACGAACAGCACCGGACGGATCAGACTGAGGTCGCCAATGGTGCGCGCGAGGTCGACCTGGGCGAGGTCAAGCACCGTGGCGGCAGGAGTTTTCCTTGTAGTGCGGCCTTTTTTGACGCGCGCGATCTTGGTGATGTGAGCCAGCACGTCACGGATATGCACCATCCCGCGGGGATCGTCGAGCGTCTCGGAATAGACCGGCATGCGCGAATGGCCGGACTGCTCGAAGGTGCCAAGCAGATCGCCGAGCGTCGTCGTGATCTCGACCGCCTGAATGTCGGAGCGCGGCACCATGACGTCCTCGACGCGCACCTCGCGCAAGCGCAGGATGTTGTTGAGCATGGCGCGTTCGCCGGGCGAGAAGGCCCCGGCGTCGCTCGTCGTCTCGGCAAGGGCGCCGGCGATTTCCTCGCGCAGGCTGGTTCCGTTGCGTTGCCGGAACAAGCGCAGCACGCGGTCGAAAAGGGAGGGGCTGGCAGGCGAGGTTTCGCTGGCAGCGCTGCCGGTGCTGGCAGCACCAGAGGTAACGGTACTGGGACTTGATCCCTCTTCCGACGTATCGGAAGCCTTGGTCGCACTGCCGGCGTCGGGGCGGGCGGCAGTCTCTGGTTTGTCGTTCATCGTCGTCCGGTCAATTGATCAGATGTAGTTACGCGTAGGGATCGGGAATGGCAAGTCTCGCGAGCGCTGCGCGTTCAACGGCCTCCATCGCCTCGGCATCCGCATCGGTCTCGTGATCGTAGCCCAGCAGATGCAGCAGGCCGTGGATGACGAGATGAGTGATATGGTTCTCAACCGGCTTGTCTTCCAGTGCCGCTTCACGCGCGACCGTCTCTGCGGCGAGCACGATGTCGCCCAGCATCGGCGGCAAAGGAGCGCCTTTCACAAGCGGAAAAGCCGGGAAAGACAAGACGTTGGTCGGTTTGTCCTTGCCGCGCCAGCCGGCGTTCAGGGTCCGGATATGCGTGTCGTCGGAAAAAACGATGCTGAGTTCGGAATGGCCAGCCCCGCCGGTCTCGGCAAAGGCAGCCGCAACAGCGCGATCGACCAGCCGTTTCAGGCTTGCCTCATCCGGCCATTCGCCCGCTTCGACTGAGATATCGATGTCGACGGGAACATTCCCGTCGCCGGATATTATGTCCTCAGGCATGAAGCCGCATCGTCAAAATCAATTTTCGGCACCGAGGCCGCGCGCCAGTTTGGCATCCCGGTCATAGGCCCTGACGATTTCCGCCACCAGCGGATGGCGGACCACGTCGCCGTCGTTGAAGCGCACGGTGACCGCACCTGCCACGCCGTCCAGCACCCGCAAGGCTTCGACGAGGCCCGATTTGGTGTTGGAAGGAAGGTCGATCTGGGTCGGATCGCCGGTGACGATCATGCGCGAGTTCTCGCCGAGACGGGTCAGGAACATCTTCATCTGCATCGGCGTGGTGTTCTGCGCCTCGTCGAGGATGACGGCGGCATGCGCCAGCGTGCGGCCGCGCATGAAGGCGAGCGGCGCGATCTCGATGACTTCGGCGGCAATGGCACGCTCGACCTTGTCGGCCGGCATCATGTCGTAAAGCGCGTCATAGAGCGGCCGCAGATAGGGATCGACCTTTTCCTTCATGTCGCCCGGCAGGAAACCGAGCCGCTCGCCGGCCTCGACGGCCGGCCGCGACAGAATGATGCGCTCGACCATGCCGCGCTCGAGCAGCATCGCCGCATGCGCTACCGCCAGATAGGTCTTGCCGGTGCCGGCCGGACCAATGCCGAACACCAGTTCCGACCGCTCCAGCGCCCGCATATAGGCGTCCTGGTTGAGCGATCGGGCATAGATCGTCTTCTTGCGGGTGGCGATCTGGGCGGCGGAGACCTTGCCCTTGCGCTCCAGCGTCGGCAGCGTCAGCTGATCGTCGGCGGCGATTGCCATGCGCACGGCGCCATCGACGTCGGACTGGCCGATATCGACGCCTTTCTGGAGAATGCCGTAGAGATTGTCCAGGGCGCGGCGCGCCTGCTCGGCGGCTGACGCCGAGCCCTTGATGGTCAGCTGGTTGCCGCGGGAGCGGATGTCGACGCCGAGCTTCTGCTCGAGCCTGGCGAGATTTTCGTCGAACTGACCGTAAAGGGCGCTGGCAAGCTTGTTGTTGTCGAAAGTCAGAACGATATGCGCCATATCAGAAGCCCCGGATGCCGTGGCCTGGGGTAGATTCTTCACTTCCGCAGCGCTCAACCGTCTCTCCTCATCTGCCGAGACCCTCAGGCCAATTCGGCGAACAGGCTGTTGTAGCCCGTCTTCGTGATTCGCACCTGGATAATGTCACCGATTTCGCCGGCCTTTTCATCAACAATAACCGGCTGCAGCCACGGTGAGCGGCCGACCTTCTGGCCGGCCTGTCGGCCGGGCTTCTCGATCAGCGTGTCGATGATGCTGCCGACCAGGCTTGTGCCGAAGTCCTGCTGCTGTTTCAGAAGCAGAGCTTGTAGCCGCTGCAGGCGCTCATCCTTAACCGTCTCCGGAACATGATCGGGCATTTCAGCGCCCGGCGTGCCGGGACGCGGCGAATATTTGAACGAGAAGGCCGAGGCGTAATTCACCTGCCGCACCAGTTCCATGGTCGCCTCGAAATCCGCTTCGGTCTCACCGGGGAAGCCGACAATGAAATCGCCGGAAAGCGCTATGTCGGGCCGGGCAGTGCGGATGCGGTCGAGCAGCGCCAGATAATCCTTGGCCGTGTGCCGGCGGTTCATCGCCTTGAGGATGCGATCGGAACCTGATTGCACCGGCAGATGCAGATAAGGCATCAATGCCGGCAGATCGCGGTGAGCGGCGATGAGTTCGTCGTCCATGTCACGTGGGTGACTGGTGGTGTAGCGCAGCCGCGCCAGGCCCGGGATTTCGGCCAGCCTGAACAGCAGGCGGCCAAGGCCCCATTCCTCGCCGTTTTCGCCCCGGCCATGCCAGGCATTGACGTTCTGGCCAAGCAGCGTCACCTCGCGCACGCCGGCTTCCGCCAGGCGCTCGGCCTCCGCGACGATCTGCGCCACCGGACGCGAGACTTCCGAGCCTCTGGTGTAGGGCACGACGCAAAAGGTGCAGAATTTGTCGCAGCCTTCCTGCACGGTGAGGAAGGCGGTGACGCCGCGCTTGATGACCTCGGCGCGCTTCGGCTGCGGCAGATGCTCGAATTTGTCCTCGATGGCGTAGTCGGTCTCGACGATCTTTTCGCCGCCGCGCACCCGCGCCAGCACGTCAGGCAGCCGGTGATAGGTCTGCGGGCCGATGACCAGATCGACGGCCGGCGAGCGGCGAATGATCTCGGCGCCTTCGGCCTGCGCCACGCAGCCGGCGACGCCGACCAGCAACTCGCGGCCGACCAAGGCACGTTCGGCCTTCATATCGCGGATTCGGCCGAGCTCGGAATAGACTTTTTCCGCCGCTTTTTCCCTGATATGGCAGGTGTTGAGCAGCACCAGATCAGCCTCGCCGATGGCATCGGTCGTGGAATAGCCGTCGGCGGCCAGCGCATCGGTCATGCGCTGTGAATCATAGACGTTCATCTGGCAGCCATAGGTCTTGACGAAGACCTTCCTGGCGGTTGCCGCCGGCGCGGCCATCGCTTCGGCCGCGGCGTCGACGTCGTCGCGCTCTATCGTGTTCAAGTCCATAAGGCGGCTTCTAACGCCTTTCCGTGACAAAAAACAGACGATTCTCGGCATGCGCCTGCAGTTTGCATGCCCGGGGCTAGCGGCTCGGGCGCGGATCGGCAAGCGCTGCCTGCATCATCTCGCGCACCCGGCTTTCCATCAGTTTCGACGTTTCCTTGCGGTTCGAACCCTTGGAAAAAGCGATCGGCTCGCCGAAATGCACCTCGACGTCGAGGGCGCCCTCTGCCAGCAGCACCTTGAGATGCGGCATTAGGTCTTCATCACCGATCCAGGCGGCAAGCGGGCGGTGGCGGCGACCGAGCGGCACGCCATGCAGGCGCGTATAGGCGATAGCCACCGGCTGGATGTAGACCTGCTCCGTCGCGCCTTCCGAAATCGCCATAGAGGCGGCGCCAAACAGCGTGCTCTTGAACGGCAGGACGATGTTGCCGTCGCCAGTCGAGCCCTCGGCAAACAGCACCATGGCATCGCCCTTGCCCATGCGGCTGGCGATCTCGCTGGCCTGGTCGCCCGAGGACCGCTTGCGCTCGCGCTCGATGAACACGGTGCGTTGCAGTTTCGACAGCATGCCGATCAGCGGCCAGCCTTCCATATCAGCTCTCGCGATGAACTTCACGTCGGCCATGGAGCCGAGCACCATGATGTCGGTCCACGAGATGTGATTGGATACCACCAGCAAAGGACGCTTGGTCGATAGCGTTCCCTTGACGTGGATACGCATGCCAAGCGCCCTGATGATCAGCCTGTGCCAGATCTTGAGGATGAAGGTTTCCGGCCACCAGCCGGTCTTCATCGACAGGATCTGCAGCGGCACGAGGACCAATGAACCGGCGACAACAAGGCCCAGCGCCAGGAAAATCCTGATTTTCTTGATCATCGCCCTACCCCGGCCTCCGGCTAGCGAAGATCGCGGCGCATAACAAGCGCGCCGGTCGGTCCATGTTCCGGCGACTTGTAGTAGTTCGGTCGCTTGCCGACCTCGCGGAAGCCCAGCCGCCGATAGAGCGCGATCGCCGCGACATTGGTCTCGTCGACCTCGAGGAACAGCGCTTCGGCGCGCTGCGCGTGAAGTTCGCGCAGCACCGCATCCATCAACTGCCAACCGAGCCCCTGCCGGCGGTGGGATCGAGCGACCGCGACGGTCAGGATCTCGCCTTCGCCGGCCGCCAGCCTGGCCAGCACGAAGCCGACCGGAGGCTTGGCGCCCTGTCCGGTTTCACGCGCGGCATAGCCGAATACGGTGTCCTGTTCGAGCAAGGCAGCGAATTCACCATCGGTCCACGGGCGGACAAAGTCCTCGCGATGCAACAAGGAGACCGCCGGGCTGTCGGCGATCTTCAGCGGCTCGAGCGCATAGTCCCGGCGGCGTGGTTGGAGAAAAGGTATGCGCATCAATTTTCTTGCCTTGAAAGAATGAACCCGGCCTGCGGCTTGGCGTCGGCGCCGCGCAAATAAAGCGGTTTTGGCCTTTCGCCGGGACCCTTGGCGGCAGCCAGACGGGCGTATGTGACAATATCGGCGGTGGCCGTCTGAGGCCCGATATCGAACGCGCGACCGGCCGACGCGGCAATCAGCGCCGCCGCTGTACCGGCAAGCACCAAAGAACGCTCCGTCGCCATCGCGACCACCTCGGCCAATGTGGCGACAGCCGGACCGTAAGTCAAAACCGACATTTCATCATAAAGGGCGGCATGGATTTCCTCGCGACCAGCATCGAGCGCCGCCAGTACGGCGCGATCGGGAAATGCCGCTGCCGCCTCAGCAGCCAGCGCCTCGAGCGTCGTCACCCCGATCGCCGGAATCTTGAGCGCCAGCGCCAGGCCACGCGCGGTCGAGACGCCGACGCGCAGACCGGTGAAAGAACCCGGGCCGACGGAGACGGCAATGGCGCCAAGACCGGCATAGTCGGTCGCACTTGCCTTCAGGGCTTCGGCAATGACCGCCATCAGGTGCTCGGCATGCCCTTTGCCGAGGTCGAGCACCGAACGGCCAAGCTCTTGCTTCGCCGCCTCGTCGTAGACGCAAGCGGCGCAGAGGTTGGCGGCACAGTCGATGGCAAGCAGTTTCATGAAGCGACCGGTTCGAAAGAGAGTTCCCTGTGCCTGCCACGGCTCGCCACCGCAAGTGGATAGTGCATAATTCGTTAAGCGGCTTCGCTTCGGCCCGGCAGGAAGTATCTAGACAGCCTGTTCGATGCGCAGCAGGTGGTTGTCCCAGACATAGTCAGGTTCGGAGCGTGTCGCACCGCTGCCATCGATGATCTCGCCGGCGCCAGTGGTAGCCATGAATCCGGTTCCGTCGAGGGCCGCGCCGCAGACCTCGACCAGCGCGGTGACCGAGACGACCCGCCCGCTGGCCGAATCGATCACCACAAGCGAGTTGCCTTCCGGCGAGGAGACGGCGACGGTGCCGGCGGCCGGATTGGCGGCGACCGACCCGATATAGTTGCGGAAGCCGGACAGCACGTCCTGCGGCATGTCGAGCAGCTGCAAGTCTTTGCCGCGCGCCGCGCGGCCGACCAGCAGCGGACGATCGGTGCCCGGCCCCCTGTACTGGCAGCCGAACCAGACGGTGCCGGATCGATCTGTGTCCATGTGGCGGATCGACAACTGGTGCAGTGCCTCCGGGAGTTCATGCTTCTCGATGAGATCGCCGGTGAGGCGGTCGATGAGCACATAGGACGGCTTCATGGTGGCGATGTTGAGCTCGGCGCGGCCGTAATCCGGATGGGTTTCGATGCCGCCATTGGCAACAGCGATCGTCCTGCCGTCGCCCAGCAGCAGAAGCTCATGTGGACCCATGCCGTAAGTCGGGAATTCACCGACGCGGCTGAATTTGGACCGCGCATCGTAGACACCGACCACGCCGGCGGCGTTGTCGAAGTCGTTTTCGGTGGCGTAGAGCAGCGCCCCGTCGGGCGAGAACACGCCGTGGCCGAAGAAGTGCCGGCCCGCGATGCTGGCGATGGTCAACGGCGCATCACGGCCCGAATGATCGAACACAACGGCGAACATGCCGGGCTGGCGCGCGAAGACCACCGAACGCTTCGACACCGGATCGAAGGTGACGTCATGGCCACGATCGGGCAGGTCGATCGCGTGCAGGATATTGCCAGCCTCGGATAGGACAGCGACGCCATAGCTGCCATCACGCTTGACGAAGGCGGTGGCGAAGACGGCGTCCGCCGCGAGCGTCTTCGCCCAGGCCGCGGGCGCCATTGCCGCGATGAAGCCAACGCCTGCAGCCCTCAGGAAATCGCGGCGGTCTAACAGCGGGGTTTTCAATTCAGTCCCCATCCAGCGACGAGAAGCCGGCGGTCAGGCCGAATTCGGCGGTCAGCCTGGTGCCGATCAGGGTCGACAGGCTGGAGGTGATCAGCGCGAAATGGTCGAGCTTGTCACGCAGTGCCGGATCGGCAAGCGCCTTGTCGACCGGACCCTGGATGGACTTCGCGGTAGCGATACCATTGATCAGCTGGATATGGATCGATTCCGCCATCCAGCGCGCATCGGCCGGCAGTGCGTCGCCAAGCTTCGACGCCTGGAACAGCGCGTCTATACCGGACAGATTGCCGGCTAGCGAATTGGCGGTGTTCTGAGAGCGCCAGTAGATCGCCTGTTTCGGCTTGTCCGCGTCCGGCTTGCCGCCGAAAAACCCTTTCAGGCGCACATCGCGAACCATTTCCAGTTCATTGATGAAGACGCCGACCAGTTCGGTCACCGCTTCGTTGCCGTCGCGGTAGAGCGGGTTCTGTGGCCCCGGATTGGCCCAAAGGGCAGCAAATCCGTTGGACTTGTTCCAGGCATCGTTGACGTCGCCGGTCATGGTTTCGATGTTGCCGGCAATCGCCGCGCCATAGGCACAACGATAAGGATCGTCCCTGCCCGTCAGTGCATCGGCGCCGTCGCCATAAAGCACGAATTCGAGCGCGCCCAGCCCCTGCATGGCGACGCTCTTGCCGGCCAGCAGTGCCGGATCGGTGGCGGTCGAATCCTTGTTCGCCAACACAGCCTGCACCTGCTTCAGGCCGATGCCTTTGCGATCCGGCCAGAACAGCATGCGTTCCAGCCGGTTGTTGTCCTTGATCGGTCCGAAGCCGATGATTTCGGCCGACGACCAGGCATAGACGGTGGCGGAAAATTCCGAGCGCGCGGCATCGAGCTCCTCTTGCGAGGGCGCTTCGCAGAGCTTGTGCATCGCTTTCGTCAGGGATTCCGCATGCTCGTGCAGGCCGGCATAGGCTGGGCGGACAAAGCCGTCGATCGCCCCCTGGATGATTTCGGAGGCTTTGACCGCCGCAGACACCGGGACTGCGCCGAGCAGAGCCAGCGGAAGAACGAGTAACAATGCAGAGCGCTTGAGCATCACAGTGACCCCAGGAATTTGAGCAGCGCATCGCGGTCGGCGGCGTCGGCGGCGGCAAAGCGGCTGCGCGCCTTCTGCGCCTCGCCGCCGTGCCACAGGATCGCCTCGGTCAGGCTGCGGGCGCGCCCGTCATGCAGGAAGAAGGAATTGCCGTTGACCGTCTCGGTCAGGCCGATGCCCCACAGCGGCGGCGTGCGCCACTCATTGCCCGTCGCATCGCCCACGGCCTGGCCGTCGGCCAGATCGAGTCCCATGTCGTGCAGCAGGAAGTCGGAATAAGGCCAGATCAACTGGAAGGCCTGCGCCTTGTTGGGCGTGCCGCGACGGGTGACGAATTTCGGCGTGTGGCAGGCAATGCAGCCGATCTCATAGAAGACCTTCTTGCCGGTGAGCACATCTGGTTGGTCGAGGTCGCGGCGCGCCGGCACGGCCAGGTTCTGCGAATAGAAGGTGACCAGATCCATCACCGGCGGCGGCGCCTCGACCGGGCCGAGACGCTGCTCTACGCCGCTCGGCATGGCGAAGCATTTGGCTTGCGTGGCGGTGCAGTCGCCCCAGTGTTTTGGCACTTCCGGCGTCGAGATGCCGATGTCGCCGGCGAAAGCGTCCGCCGCCTGCCGGCGGATCGATGCGGCCTGCGCCTTCCAGCCGAAACGGCCAAGCGTCAATTCGCCGCTTGGGCTGTCCCGCACGATGTTCGGCCTGCCGGAAATGCCGTCACCGTTGCGGTCGAGTGGATCGGCGTTGGCAAGAATATCCGCTGGTGCAATCTCTTCGATCAGGCCAAGGCCGATCATCGGCGGCGTCAGGCGCGGCGACAGCGTGGTGCGCGGATCGAGAGGTCCATAGGCAGGATCGACCACCGAATAGCTAGGTTTGCGCAAGGAAATCACGGCACCGTCTGCCAGTTCTACCATACGCTCCTGATAGTCGACATGCATGCGGCCCTCGCCGCGCAGGCCGGGCACCGCCAGTTCCTGCAATTGCGCGCCATAGACCGGATCGGGGAAGTTCAGCACCTTGTGGTCGACAAGCGCTGCTTTCTCTTCGGCCGTACTGGCATCGCGCGCCAGCCGCAGGAACATCGAAGTCGTGCCGGCATCGCCTTGCGGGGGACGGCCGCGGCCGTCCTTCAGATGGCAGTTCTGGCAGGCGCGTTCGTTGAACAGCGGGCCGAGCCCATCCGACGCCTGCGTCGAGGATGGCGACGACACCCAATTCTTGCGAAACAGGGCATTGCCGAGCTTGAAGTCGCCCTCTTCCTCGAAGGTGATGTTGGCCGAGGATTGCGAGAAGGAATCGCGGCTGACGTCCTTCCTGGACGTGCCGGCGCCGCCTTGCATCAGCTCGAACTGCTCAGGCCCGGAAAAATCAGCGGTCGGCCTGGTGATGGCGGTGACGCGCGCCTGATCCTTCGGATTGAGGTCGGTGCGCGTGGTGGCGAGGCCGGCAGGTTGAAGATCACCGGCCATCGCAGAAGAGGAAAGCGCGATTGCGAAGACGATACAGCGCCGACGCGCCAATCTGGCCGGCGTCTTCCGAAGGAGCAGCGAGCCGTCGGCCCGCCGCACGCGGCGCATGAATTCTAACAGGCGCCGCATTCCGGCATGTCCTTAATCGGCCTCGTGCGCCGATGCAGCGTTGAGCTGGCCGTATTTTTCCTCGCCGATCGAGGCAAGCAGGTCGAGCTGCGTCTCGAGGAAGTCGATGTGACCCTCCTCGTCGGCCAGCAATTCCTCGAACAGCTTCATCGTCACATAGTCGCCCGCTTCGTTGCAGATCTCGCGCGAGCGCTTGTACGCGGTACGCGCGTCATATTCGCCGGCAAGATCGGATTCGAGCACTTCCTTGACATTCTGTCCGATACGCAGCGGCGCCACGGACTGCAGGTTCGGATGGCCTTCAAGGAAGATGATGCGGGCCACGAGCTTGTCGGCATGGTGCATCTCCTCGATCGATTCCGCCCGCTCCTTCTTTGCCAGCTTGGCGTATCCCCAGTCTTCCAGCAGACGGAAATGCACCCAGTACTGATTGACGGCCCCCAGCTCCAGAAAAAGAGCCTCGTTAAGCCGCTCGATGACCTGCGGGTCGCCTTTCATGATTTCTGCTCCCGTATTGGACGCGCAGGCTTCTGACGCGATCCAGGTGTGAAACGATATCGACGCCGCTCGCGTCGGAGCGGGCGTGGTAATTTTCGGTGACCCGAATGATCGTTTCCACCACATTTGGGAAGCAGCCGCAACAGCGCCCGCGCTTTTGCATGGCGTGATAGACCTTTGCCGGCACGATCAGTTGCCAGGGGTCCTGATCCAGCAGCGCGATGATCGTCTGCTCGATTTCCCTCTCGGTGATGATGTTGCAATGGCAGATCAGCATTGGTTTGCTCGGATGGCTGACGGCGCCTCCCGCGCCGTGTGGCTTGATTTCCTATCGAAGCCCGTTCCGACACCGATTGCCCGGCTCCGGATCAGGCTCCAACCTTTTGACTTACTTGAACACCTTGTCGGGTGCGTCGAGACTGTCGGACCCTTCGAAGGCGATGGTGCTGAGTTTCAGGGAGCCAACGGCGCGTTCGATCGACTTCGTCTGGTCGATCAACGCGTCGATTGCCGCCTGCACGGTCGCATTGCCTTGCGTATTGCCCTCGGCGATCTGCTGGTCATAGGCCTCGCCAACCAGCGCCCGCGCCTTGATCGCCTCCATCTTGGCGACCGTCACGTCGAGCTTGTCCGACAGTTCCTTGTCGATCGCCGGATCGGCTGCTTTCACCAGATCGGCCACCGAGGGGCCCGAAACGACGGTGCCGTCGAGCCTGGTATAGCTGGCATGATAGGCGGCGCGAATGCCGATGGCATCATAGAGATGCGAGTTATAGGTGTTGTCGGAGAAGCAGTCATGCTCCTCTTCCGGATCGTGCAGCAGCAGGCCGAGCTTCATGCGCTCGCCGGCCAGTTCGCCGTAGGACAGCGAGCCCATGCCGGTGAAGATGATCGAGATGGCGGTGTTCGGGTCACCGTCGATGAGGGCCTTGCGCGCGGCACCGTCTTCCTTCCAGTCGTTGACCATCTTCTGCAGGTCGGCGACCAGAAGGTCAGTCGCCGATTTCAGGTACTGGGCGCGACGGTCGCAATTGCCGCCGGTGCAGTTCTTGAGGTCGTAGTCGGAATAGGGGCGCTCGCCGGCACCCGGGCCGGTGCCATGCAGGTCCTGACCCCAGAGCAGGAATTCGATGGCATGATAGCCGGTGGCGACGTTTGCCTCCACGCCGCCGGCTTCCTGCAATGTGCCGGAGAGGAATTCCGGCGAAAGGCTCGAAGCGTCGACTTTCTTGCCGTTGATCTCGATCTCCTTGTTGGCGATCACATCGGCCGTATAGAGCGCATTCGCATCCGATTCGGTGCCATAGCTCTTGGCGACATAATCGATCAGCCCTTCGTCCAGCGGCCAGGAGTTCACCTCTCCTTCCCAGTCGTCGACGATCTTGTTGCCGAAGCGATAGACCTCGGTCTGCTGGTAGGGAACCCGCGATGCCCTCCAGGCGTCGCGGGCTGCATTGAGGGTTTCCGCCGAGGGATTGGCGAGAAGCGCGTCGACTGCCTTGTCGAGCGACTGCGCGGTCGTCAGCGAATCCTCATATTTGGCCAAGGCGATGTCGGAATAGGTCTTGATGACCGCCTTCGCATCGGTTTCGGCCTTTGCGGGCAGCACGAACACCGCCGCCGTCAGTAGGACCGTGGCGCCGATTGCGGCAAGCCTGCCGCCATATCGTGCTGTCATAATCGCTCTCCAGTTTCTCGGAATTTTTGTAAACGGCGCGCGCGGCAACTGGCACCAGGCCATCTGCAAGCCATCGGGCGCAAGAGATGCCGCGCCATCGCGCGGTTCGTGGAAGAAAGACACCAAAATGCCTCCAATCGAAAGGGTTCAAGGCCCAGACATTAAAGGGATGCGCTGACACGCGAGCTTCCATAAAGCTGCGACATCGTCGGATGTCAATGGAGATCGGCAAGAAAAATCAATTGAAACAATAGTTTAGAATTATTCTAAACTGCAACTGTCAACTTAATGCGCGGCCTGCACCGGTCTTGCCGCTGAACTGTACGATTGACAGCCGCCATCCCGAGTGCGACCCGCACAGCCTCGCTTGCGGCGGCGCCAGACAATCGCCACATGGCGAGACATCCTAGGATGCCGGCAGGATTGGAATGCAATGAAGAACGGTGTGGTCATTGTCGGCGCGGGTCATGCGGGCGTGCAAGCGGCCGCCAGTCTGCGCGACGACGGCTTTGACGGGCCGGTGATCCTGGTCGGCGACGAGAACGAGCTGCCCTACCATAAACCTCCACTGTCAAAGACCTTCATCAAGGATGCCGAGGCCAGACCGCAACCGTTGCGCGGCGAGGCCTTCTACACCGGCAGCGCCATCGACTTCCGGCCGGGCATCAGGATCGATCGCATCGATGCCGGACGCCGTAGCCTGGAGATATCAGGCGGCGGCGCACTTGCCTTCGACCATCTGATCCTGGCGACCGGCTCGCGCCCGCGCACCTTGCCGCTGCCCGGTTCGGACCTGTCGGGCGTGCTGTCGCTGCGCTCGCTGGCCGATGCGCGTCTGATCCGGAAACTCAGCGCCCAGAGCGACGAGGTCGTCATCCTCGGTGGCGGCTTCATCGGGCTGGAGATCGCCGCGACGTTGCGGGCAGCCGGCCGCACGGTGACCGTGGTCGAGGCGGTCGACCGGCTGCTCGGCCGCGCCGTGGCGCCGGTCGTGGCGAGCCACGTCCGGCAGCGTCTGGAAGCGACAAGCGTGCGCATCCTCACCGGCACCTCGATTGCAAGGCTCGAAGGCGAAAACGGCCATATCGCAGCCGCGATCACGTCCAGCGGTGAAAGGCTGCCGGCGCGCATGGTCATCGTCGGCATCGGCGCCGTGCCGAATGTCGAACTGGCACAGGCCGCAGGCCTCAGCATCGCCAACGGCATCCGCGTCGATCACCAGATGCGCACTTCATCACCTGAAATCCTGGCCATCGGCGACGCCGCCTCATACCGGCACTGGTTCACCGGCGGCGACGTGCGGCTGGAATCGGTGCAGAACGCCACCGACCAGGCGCGGCTTGCCGCACGCACCATTACCGGCCATGCCGATGCCTATTCAGCGGTGCCGTGGTTCTGGTCCGACATCGGCGATATGAAATTGCAGATGGTTGGGCTGACCGCAGGCAGCGACAGCCATGTCGTGCTGGGTGATCTGCCCGATAACAAATTCTCGATCTACCATTATGCTGGAGACCGGCTGCTCGGCATCGAATCGGTGAACCGTCCCGGCGACCACATGCTTGGCCGCAAGATGCTCGGCGCCGGCTTCTCGCCGACGCCGGAGACGGTGGCCATGGGTTTCGAAGGGTTAAAGGCGGCACTGGCCGCGTTTCAGATCATGGAGCCAGCCAAGGCCAGTGCGTAGGGTTGCCAATTATTGCCATACGCAACAAAATGCCTGAATGAGCGTCATCAAGATCCACTTCCCGACAGTTTAAAGCATTTTGTCGATCAGCAAGTGACGGATCGCGGCTATGGCACGAGCAGCGAGTATGTACGTGAATTGATCCGCCACGATCAGGATCGTCAACTTCTGTGCGGTTTGCTGCTCGAAGGTGCATCATCGTCGCCGGGCGCTCCCGCTGATGATGACTATTTTGCCGCGCTGCGAAAACGAACGCAGGGCCAATAATCTAATCGAGCGCTATCCAATGATCTTCGGGTCCTGCGCGCCAAGATGAACATTCCAGCCTTGTTACAGAATCCAAGCTCTTGACGGCACGCTCACCCGGTCGCGTAGGCCGTCAAGAGCTATGGGCGCCGCCGATCAGGCGGCGCAGACTTCGCGGATCGAGCTTTCCAGAATGTCGAGCGCCTCGTTCATGACGCCGTCCTGGATGGTGATCGGCGCCAGGAAGCGGATGACGTTGCCGTAGACGCCGCAGGTCAGCAGGATCAGGCCCTTGTCGAGCGCCTTCAGCCTGATCGCATTGGCTATCTCGGCCGACGGCAGGCCCTTCTTGACGTCGTTGAACTCGACCGCGTTCATGAAGCCGAGGCCTCTTATGTCGACGATCTCGGGCACGTCGTCGCGGATCGACTGCAGCCGCTGCTTCAGTCTTGCACCCAGCGTGTTGGCGCGGTCGCACAGCTTTTCCTCATCGATCACATCGAGCACGGCGAGCGCCGCGGCCACACCGATAGGGCTGCCGCCATAGGTACCGCCGAGCCCGCCGGGGCCGGGTGCATCCATGATTTCGGCGCGGCCGGTGACCGCGGCCAGCGGGAAGCCGCCAGCCAGGCTCTTGGCCATGGTGGTGATGTCGGCCGCCACCTCGTGGTGATCCATCGCGAACATCTTGCCGGTACGGGCAAAGCCGGTCTGCACCTCGTCGGCGATCAGAAGCATGCCGTGCTGGTCGCAAAGCTTGCGCAGAGCCGTCAGGAACTCGCGCGGCGCCTCGTAGAAGCCACCCTCGCCCTGGACCGGCTCGATGATGATGGCGGCGACGCGGGCCGGGTCGACATCGGCCTTGAACAGGCGGTCGAGGGCAGCCAGCGAATCGGCGACCGATACGCCATGCAGCGGCACCGGGAACGGCGCGTGATAGACGTCGCCCGGCATGGCGCCGAAGCCGACCTTGTAGGGCACGACCTTGCCGGTCAGCGCCATACCCATGAAGGTGCGGCCATGGAAGCCGCCGGCAAAGGCGATGACCGCCTGGCGGCCGGTGGCGTTGCGGGCGATCTTGATCGCGTTCTCGACCGCCTCGGCGCCGGTGGTGACGAAGATCGTCTTCTTCTCGAACTTGCCGGGCAGCATGCCGTTCAGCCGTTCGGCCAGCCGCACATAGCTTTCATAGGGTACCACCTGATGGCAGGTGTGGGTGAAGCGGTCGAGCTGCGCCTTGACCGCCGCGATCACCTTGGGGTGGCGGTGACCGGTGTTGACGACGGCGATGCCCGACGAGAAGTCGATGTAGCGACGGCCCTCGACATCCCAGATCTCCGAATTCTCAGCCCGGTCGGCATAGATCTGCGTGGTCATGCCGACGCCGCGCGAGATCGACTGGTTCTTGCGTTCGGAAATGGCTGAATTCTTCATGCTGCCCTCATCGGGCCGGCGCCCGTTCTTGTTTGATGTCGCTGACACGTCTTCTGACCTTATTTCACGTTTTCCTCAAGTTGGCACCGTCAACAGGCGATTGGGCCTGTCGCCCGGCGCGGCCAGAACCAGTCGGCCGGTACGCGTCCGAAGGAGGTTCCCTTTTCCAAGGGATCGATTATCTTCTGAAACCGCGAGGCTCCGCGGCGGGAGCGTCCCACACAGGCGAGAGAAGCCATGAGCCGGAACGTGACATCTCCCGCCTTGCCACTGTCGCCATCCAGCCCTTTGCCGTTTCGAAATGCCCCTATCCTTATCGCCTGCACGATGGCCAGCCTGCTGCTTGCGGGTTGCCAGAAACAGGAGGCGGCCGAACGCAAGCTGCCGACCATGGTGCGCACCGCCGAAGTCAAAATCTCCTTCTATGCCCCGACGACGTCGCTGACCGGGGTCATCGCCGCGCGCACGCTGAACAACCTCGCCTTCCGGGTCGGCGGCCGCGTCGCAGAGCGGCTGGTGGAAATCGGCCAGCATGTCGACAAGGGCACGTTGCTGGCCCGCATCGATCCACAGGAGCAGGAATCGGACCTACGCTCGGCGCAGGCCGATCTCGACGCAGCACAGGCACAATTGACGCAGGCATCCGCCGCCTTCGAGCGCCAAAAGACGCTGCTTGCTCAGGGTTTCACCACGCGCCGCGACTATGATCAGGCAGCACAGGTGCAGAGCGTTGCACAAGGCAGCGTCCAGCAGGCGCAGAGCGCGTTGGACAATGCCCGGGAGAGCTTCACCTTCACCGAGCTGCGGGCCGGCGCGCCGGGTGTCGTCACGGCACGCTCGGTCGAGGCCGGCCAGGTGGTGCAAGGGGCACAAACAGTCTTCACCATCGCCGAGGACGGCGACCGCGACGCCGTCTTCAACGTTCATGAAACGCTGGTTGCCGGCAGCTCGATGGCACCACCGCCGGTGTCGATCACGCTGGTGTCGGATCCGTCGGTGAAGGCGACAGGCAAGGTGCGAGAGATTTCTCCAGCGGTCGACGCCGCCTCGGCCTCGGTTCGGGTCAAGGTCGCCATTCCCGAGACCCCTGCCGCCATGCCGCTCGGCGCCGCCGTCACCGGCACGGTCAGCGCCCAGCCGGTGAAAGCCGTGATCCTGCCCTGGCAGGCGCTGACCTCCAGCAACGGTCAGCCTGCGGTCTGGCTCGTCGACCCTGCTTCCAGGAAGGTTACCGTCGCGCCGGTCGATATTCTCGCTTATGGTTCCGGCGTCATCGTCGTCGACAAGGGGCTGGAGCCCGGCCAGCACGTCATCACTGCCGGTGGACAATTGCTAAGCCCGGGCCAGACGGTCGAGATCGCCGGAGGGGCAACGCAATGAACCGGCCTGCGCGCATGATCGCCCTGTCGGCGCTGGTTGTTGTCGGCGCCTGTTCGGCCGAGCCGGAAAAGGCGCCCGAGATCATCCGGCCGGTGCTTTCGGTGGTGGTCGAGCCGCGCACCAGCCAGACGCTTGGCTTCGCCGGCGTCGTCGAGCCGGAATTCAGTGCCAACCTGGCCTTCCGCCTGCTTGGCCGTGTCGTCACCCGCGACGTCGATATCGGCGACCTCGTCACCAAGGGTACGACGATCGCCACGCTCGATCCGACGGCGCTGGAATTGGCCGTTCAGGCAGCCAAGGCTGGCCTCTCCAACGCACAGGCGGAATTCACCAATGCTTACGCCAGCGAGGAGCGCCAGCGCGCATTGCTGGCAGACAGGAACACCTCGCAGGCCACCTATGAGGCAGCCCAGCAGGCGCGGCAAGCCGCGCAGGCCAATGTCGAGCGCGCCAGGGCGGCGCTGGCTAAGTCTCAGGAACAACTCGGCTATGCCAGGCTGTTTTCGGATTTCGATGGCGTCGTCACCGCCACCGGCGCCGAAGTCGGGCAGACAGTATCGGCCGGCCAGACCGTAGTGACGGTGGCGCGCTCGGACGTGCGCGAAGCCGTCGTCGATATTCCCGACCAGCTGACCGGCGACCTGGCTGACGGAACCGGCTTCGATGTCATCCTGCAGTCTCTGCCCTCGATTCGCACGGAAGCCAAGCTGCGCGAGATCGCGCCGCAGGCCGATAGTTCGACCCGCACCCGCCGCGTGCGCCTGACGCTGCTCAATGCGCCGACCGCGTTCCGGCTCGGCTCGACGGTCACGGCGACACGGGTGATGCCGATCGAGCCGACGATCGAGCTGCCGCTGTCGGCACTGCTCGAAAAGGACGGCAAGCAGCAAGTGTGGATCGTCGATGCGCAATCGAAGATCGCCTTGCACGATATCCAGATCGGCGCCAAACGCGGCGGCAGCTTTGTCGTCACCGGCGGACTTAACGCGGGTGCACGCGTCGTCACCGCAGGCGTGCACAGCCTGACTCCGGGCGAGACGGTCAAGATCCCCGACGGAGCCGCCAAGTGAAGGGCTTCAACCTCTCCGACTGGGCGCTCAGCCATCGTTCGCTGGTCTGGTATTTCATGCTGGTGTTCGTCGTCGCCGGCGTCTCGGCCTATCTCAATCTCGGCCGCGAGGAAGACCCGGCCTTCACCATCAAGACCATGCTGATCCAGGCCAACTGGCCGGGCGCCTCGGTCAACGAGACAGTCCGGCAAGTAACCGACCGCATCGAGAAGAAACTGGAGGAACTCGACAGCCTCGACTACAGCAAATCCGTCACCACGGCCGGCAAGACCGTCGTCTTCGTCAATCTCAAGCCGTCGACCAAGGCACGTGACGTATCGCCGACCTGGGTGCGCATCCGCAACATGATCAACGACATCGGCGCCCAGTTTCCGCAGGGCGTGCAAGGTCCGTTCTTCAACGACAGTTTTGGCGACGTCTACGGCAATATCTACGCCTTCACGGCGGACGGGCTGACATCGCGCCAGCTGCGCGACTATGTCGAGCAGGCGCGCACTCGAATCCTCGCCGTGCCCAATGCCGGCAAGGTCGACCTGATCGGCGCCCAGGACGAGGCGATCTATCTCGAATTTTCGACCCGTCAGATCGCAGCCCTTGGCCTGAACCAGCAGGCGATCGTCGCTAGCCTACAGGCGCAGAACGCGATTGCGCCTTCCGGTGTCATCGAGACCGGCCCCGAACGCGTCAGCGTGCGCGTCTCGGGCCAGTTCACTTCGGAGGAAAGCCTGCGCGCCATCAATTTGCGCGTCAACGACCGTTTCTTTCGGCTGAGCGATGTCGCCACCATCACCCGCGGCTACGCCGATCCGCCGACGGCATTGTTCCGTTTCAACGGCGAGGATGCAATCGGGCTCGCCATCGGCATGAAGCCCAACGCCAACCTGCTCGAATTCGGCAAGGCGCTGAAGGTCGAGATGGACAAGATCGTCGCCGACCTTCCGGTTGGCGTCGGCGTACATCTGGTCGCAGACCAGCCTGTCATTGTTGAGGAAGCGGTCTCGGGCTTCACCCGCGCGCTGTTCGAGGCTGTCGCCATCGTGCTTGCCGTCTCGTTCATCAGCCTCGGCATGCGCGCCGGCTTCGTCGTGGCGCTGTCGATCCCGCTGGTGCTCGCCATCACCTTCCTGTTCATGGACTATCTCGGCATCTCGCTGCAGCGCATTTCGCTGGGCGCGCTGATCATCGCACTCGGCCTGCTGGTCGACGACGCCATGATAGCCGTGGAGATGATGGTGGCGAGGCTGGAGGCCGGCGACAATCTGCGCAAGGCGGCGACCTATGTCTACACCTCGACCGCGTTCCCGATGCTGACCGGAACGCTGGTGACGGTAACCGGCTTCATTCCGATCGGTCTCAACAACAGCGCGGCTGGCGAATACACCTACACGCTGTTCGTCGTCATTGCCGTTTCGCTTCTGGTGTCCTGGATCGTCGCGGTGCTGTTTGCGCCGCTACTCGGCATCACCATCCTGCCTGCGGTGATGAAGCAGAAGCACCACGACAAGCCCGGCCGTTTCACCTCGCTGTTCCGCAGCGTGCTGGTTGGGTCGGTGCGCCGCCACTGGCTGACGATCATCGCGACGGTGCTGTTGTTCGCCGCCTCGGTCGTCGGCATGGGCTTTGTCCAGCAGCAGTTCTTCCCGTCCTCCGACCGGCCGGAACTTATCGTCGATTGGAACCTGCCGCAGAATTCATCGATCGCCGAGACGCGCGACCAGATGGAGCGCTTCGAGAAGGCAGCCCTTGCCGGCAATCCCGACATCGATCACTGGAGCTCCTATATCGGCCAGGGCGCGGTACGCTTCGTGCTTGCCTATGACGTGCAGCCGGCCAATCCCTATTTCGGCCAGACCGTCATCGTCACCAAGAACGTCGAGGCGCGTGACAGGGTAAAGGCGGCAATAGAAAAAATGCTGCGCGACGACTTCATCGGCACCGACGCCTTCGTCAAGACGCTCGAACTCGGTCCGCCCGTCGGCCGGCCGGTGCAATACCGCGTCAGCGGCCCCGACATCCAGACGGTGAGGACGCTGTCGCAACAACTGGCAGGCGTCATCTCGGCCAATCCCAAGCTTGGCGCGCCGATCTTCGACTGGAACGAACCGTCGCGGGTGCTGAAAGTGGACGTGCTGCAGGACAAGGCGCGCCAGCTTGGCGTCACCTCGTCGGACATCTCCAATGCGCTGAACAGCATCGTCGGCGGCGTCACCATAACCCAGGTGCGCGACGCCACGTACCTCATCAACGTCGTGGTCCGCTCACGCGATGCCGAGCGCGGCTCGATCGAGACGCTGCGCAACATGCAATTGCCGACCGGTGCCGGCGAATCCATCCCGCTGGCCGCCGTCGCCAACTTCCACTACGAGTTGGAGCAGCCGACAGTCTGGCGACGCAGCCGCGTGCCGACGATCACCGTGGGCGCCGGGCTCGTGGGCGATGCGCTGCCGGCGACGGTGGTCAACGAGTTGAAACCCTCGGTCGATGCCTTCATCGGCAAGCTGCCGGTCGGCTACGCCATCGCCACCGCCGGCTCGGTCGAGGAAAGCGCCAACAGCCAGGGGCCGATCGCGGCAGTCGTGCCGCTGATGCTGTTCATCATGGCGACGATCCTGATGATCCAGCTGCAAAGCTTCCAGCGGCTGTTCCTGGTGGTGGCCGTCGCACCGCTTGGGTTGATCGGCGTGGTTGCTGCGCTGTTGCCAAGCGGCGCTCCGCTCGGCTTCGTCGCCATCCTCGGCGTGCTGGCGTTGATCGGCATTCTGATCCGCAACTCCGTCATCCTGATCGTGCAGATCGAGGACCTCGTCGCCGAGGGCAAGGACCGCTGGGCGGCCGTGATCGAGGCAACTGAACACCGCATGCGGCCGATCGCGCTGACGGCGGCGGCCGCCAGCCTGGCGCTGATTCCGATCGCACGCGAGGTGTTCTGGGCACCGATGGCGTTCGCCATGATGGGCGGCATCATTGCCGGCACGGCGATCACGCTGCTGTTCCTGCCGGCGCTCTATGTGGCCTGGTTCAGGATCAAGGAGCCGAAGCAGTGGCCAGAAAGTGCAAGTGACGCGATTGCGGAAGGCGGCCCAGCCTAAGGACAAGTTGCGATTGACGTCGAGTCTGTGGCGCCCCCCTCTGCCCTGCCGGGCATCTCCCCCTCAAGGGGGGAGATTGGCAGTTTCGGTCACCTCGCCAACCTTGCGCTGTTTGTAATTGGCGAAAGCGGTTGTGCGAGTAATCTCCCCCCTTGAGGGGGAGATGGCCGGCAGGCCAGAGGGGGGCGCCACAGACTCGACGTAGAGATTCGGCTACGCCCGCACAAATCCGTCGCTGGCCCTGAGCAGATTGCGCGTGTAATCCTTGGTCACGCGGCGCTCGACGAGGTCTGCCGCCGCCAGATTCTCAACCGCCTCGCCGCTTTGCATCACCATCAGCCGCTCGCACATATGGGTGATGATGGCGAGGTCGTGGCTGACCATCAGGAATGTCAGCTTGCGCCGCCGGCGGACTTCTTCCAGAAGGTTGAGCACTTCCGCCTGCACCGAGGCGTCGAGCGCCGAGGTCGGTTCGTCGAGTAGCAGGATCGACGGTTCGAGAATGAGCGCTCGGGCAATCGCCACGCGCTGGCGCTGGCCGCCCGACAATTGATGGGAGTAGCGGAAGCGAAAGCCGTTTCCCAGGCCAACCTCGTCGAGCGCCCGCTGGATGCGCTTTTCGCCGTCGGCAAAGCCATGGATGGCAAGCGGCTCCTGCAGCAGCCGGTCGACGGTCTGGCGCGGATGCAGCGAGCCGTAGGGATCCTGGAAGACCATCTGGACTTCGCGATAAAAGGCTTTGTCGCGGCGCGCGCCGAGCGTCTTGCCGTTGACGGCGATGCTGCCCGAAGCGACCGGCGCCAGACCGGCGATGGCCCGCAGCAGCGTCGATTTGCCGGAACCGGATTCGCCTACCAGGCCGAAGGATTCGCCCGGCTGCACGTCGAGGCTCACACCTTTCAGTGCGCGGAAACGGTCGAAGATCACTTCCAGCCTGTCGACGGCAATCGCTGACGTCATGCCGCCCACTCCGGCTTGCGGTCGAGCACCGGCAACGGGTGACGGTCGGCACCTATCTTGGGCATGCAGTTGAGCAGGCCGCGCGTGTAGGGATGCTGGGCATGGCCGAGTTCGGAGGCCTTGAGCTGCTCGACCACCTTGCCTGCATACATGACGATGACGCGGTCGCAGAAGGATGAGACCAGGCGCAGATCGTGCGAGATGAAGATCAGCCCCATGCCGCGCTCGCTGACCAGCCGATCAAGGATGCCGAGTACGTCGAGCTGCACGGTGACGTCGAGCGCCGAGGTCGGCTCGTCGGCTATCATCATTTCCGGCCCGGCGATCAGCATCATGGCGATCATGGCGCGCTGGCCCATGCCGCCGGACACTTCATGCGGATGCAGGTCGAAGACGCGGGCCGGATCGCGGATCTGCACCGCCTCCAGCATTGCCAGTGCGCGATCGCGCGCCTCGGCTTTGCCGACCTTTTCATGGGTGCGCAGCGTCTCGACGATCTGGCGGCCGATGCTCATAACCGGATCGAGCGAATATTTCGGATCCTGCAGGATCATGGCGATGCGCTTTCCCCGCAGTGACCGGCGTTCGCGTGGCGAGACGCTGAGCAGGTCGATGCCGTCGAAGGAAAGCTTGTTGGCCGATATCCGCGCCTGCGGCGGCGTCAGGCCCATGATGGCGCGGCCGGTCTGCGATTTGCCCGAGCCGGACTCGCCGACGATGCCGAGCCGCTCGCGGCCGAGCGAAAAGGAGACGCCGCGAACCGCTTCGATCAGCCCGGTGCGGGTCGGGAAGGTGACGCGGAGATCCTCGACATCGAGCAGCGCGCTCGTTGATCGCTGCTGGTTGGGATCGTGGCTCATTGGTCGCCGCTCCGCGGATCGAGCGCGTCGCGCAGGCCGTCACCGAGCAGGTTGAAGCCGAGGCTGACGATGAGGATGGCGAAGCCTGGCGCGCCGGCCACCCACCATTGATCGAGCACGAAGCGACGCCCCGAAGCGATCATCGTGCCCCATTCCGGCAGCGGCGGCTGCGCGCCAAGACCGAGGAAACCGAGGCCGGCGGCGGTCAGGATTATGCCGGCCATGTCGAGCGTCACCCGGATGATCAGAGAGGAGATGCAGAGCGGCATGATGTGACGCAGCACGATGCGGAAGGGCGAGGCACCCATCAGCTGCACCGCCTTGATGTAATCGGAATTGCGCACAGTCAGCGTCTCGGCGCGCGCGATGCGTGCGTAAGGCGGCCAGGAGGTGATGGCGATGGCAAGCACAGCGTTCTCGATGCCTGGCCCAAGGGCTGCGACAAAGGCCAGCGCCAGGATCAGCTTGGGGAAGGCGAGGAAAATATCGGTGATGCGCATCAGGATGGCATCGGTCCAGCCGCCGGCATAGCCGGCGACAGTGCCGACCAGCAGGCCGATCGGTGCGGCGATAATCGCAACCAGGATGACCACATAAAGCGTCCAGCGCGAGCCGTAGAGGATGCGCGAAAGGATGTCGCGGCCGAGGTCGTCGGTGCCGAACCAGTGCTCGGCGCTCGGAGCCAGCAGACGCGCGTTTTTCAGGTCGCCAAATGTCGGCGAATACGGCGCCAGCACGCCGGCAAAGGCGGCAACGACCAGCAAGGCGATGATGATGAGCAGGCCGAGAAACGCCAGCCGGTTGGCGGAAAAGCGCCGCCACGCCACGTAGGCGCGGCCGAGTCTTGCCTGCATGCGCGAGGCCGGCCGCTCGCTGAGCAGCCAGTCACGACGAGAGAGAGGGCGGGCGTCGGAGGCGGTCATGACGATGCCTCTTGGAGCTGTCGACCCCCACTCCGGTCTGCTTCGCAGACCACCTCTCCCCCGCTCGACGGGGGAGAGGAAAGGCGCCAGGCGTGCGCCCGGCTTTTCCTCTCCCCCGGGCAGGGGGAGAGGTGGCCCGAAGGGCCGGAGTGGGGGTGATCGGGCGCAACTGAGCCCGAAAGTGGGATGCCTCTGCTCATCTTACCTTCGTCCTCGGATCGAGCACGCGGTAGAGCAGGTCGGAGAGCAGATTGATGGCGATGAACACCGAGCCGATGACGATGGTGCCGCCGAGCACGGCATTCATGTCGGCATTCTGTAGCGAATTGGTGATGTAGAGACCGATGCCTGGCCACGAAAAGACAGTCTCGGTCAGCACCGAACCTTCAAGCAGGCCGGCATAGGACAGTGCAATCACCGTCACCATCGGCACGGCCGCGTTGCGTAATGCGTGGCCCCAAATGATGCGGGTCTCCGACAGGCCCTTGGCGCGCGCCGCGACGATGTATTCCTGCGACAGCTCGTTGAGCATGAACGAGCGCGTCATGCGGCTGATATAGGCGAGCGAGAAATAGCCGAGCAGCGAAGCCGGCAGGATGATGTGGCGGAAGGCATCGTGGAAGACATCCCACTGCCGCTGCCACAGGGAATCCAGCAGGTAGAAACCGGTGATCGGCGTGAAGGTGTACTCATAGACGACGTCGAGCCTCGCCGGGAAGGCCACCCATTGCAGCTTGGCGTAGAACAAAACCAGCGCCAGCAGTCCGAGCCAGAAAATCGGCACGGAATAGCCGATCAGGCCGATGATGCGCACGATCTGGTCGATGAGACTGCCGCGCCTGACCGCGGCCAGCACACCAAGCGGCACGCCGAACAGCGCACCGATCAACGTTCCCAGCGTCGCCAGCTCCGTGGTCGCCGGAAGCGCTCGGCGAATGTCGGTCATGACGGGGTTCGTGGTCAGCACTGAGACGCCGAAATTGCCGTTCAGGGCATTTTTCACATAGATATAGAACTGCTCGATCAACGGCAGGTCGAGGCCCATCTCGCGGCGCGTGCGCTCGACGACATTGGCCGGCGCCCGGTCGCCGAGCACCGCCAGCACCGGGTCGATCGGGATGACACGACCGATGAAGAAGGTCACCGCGAGCAGACCAAGATAGGTCGTGATCGCGATGACCAGGAAGCGGCCGAGCGATGATGCAATGGCGACGGCGCGGGCGCTGCCGCGCCCGCTCCCATTTTCAACCGCGCTCATGCGGCGCCCGCGGCGTTATTTCGAGACCGGCCCGACGAAGTTGCTGTCGAAGCTCGGGCCGAGTGCGAAGCCCTTGAGGTTCTTGCGCAGGCCGGCCACTTCCAGCTGCTGGTGGATGACGACGAAAGGACTGGTGTCGAGGATCTTCTTCTGGAGATCCTTGTACATGTCGGCGCGTTTGCCGGCGTCCTTCTCGAGCAAAGCCGCTTCCGTTTCCTTGGTCAGGTCCGGAATGTCCCAGGAGTTCCGCCAGGCAAGCGTGTGGGACTTGCCGGCATCCGAATTGTCCGGGTTCGAGGCAAAGGTCTGGGCATTGGAGTTCGGATCGAAATAGTCCTGACCCCACTGGCCGATATAGATGTCGTGATTGCGGGCGCGATATTTGGTCAGCGTCTGCTTGCCGTCGCCGGGAATGATCTCCAGCTTGATACCGGCCTGGCCAAGCGTCTGCTGGATCGATTCCGCCATGCCCGTCGTCGGCTGGCCGGTGCGAACGTCCATGGTTACGCTGAAACCGTCGGCCAGACCTGCCTTGGCGAGCAATTCCTTGGCCTTGGCGACGTCGAGCTTGAACGGATTCTCGTCGAGCTCGCCGAGCACGCCCTTGGGCAGGAAGGTCTGGTGGATCTCACCGATGCCCTTGAGAATGGTCGAGCTCAAGGCATCATAGTCGACCAGATATTTGAATGCTTGGCGAACCTCGGGCTTGGCGAGTTTCGCGTTCTTCTGGTTGAGGCTGATATAGAAGACCGTGCCCTTCGGCGCGCTGGTGGTGGTGAGGTCGGCGTTCTTGGCGATTGCGTCGAGGTCGTTCGGCTCGAGATTACGGGCGACGTCGATGTCGCCGGCTTCGAGCGCCAGGCGCTGGGCCGAGCTTTCCTTCATGTTGCGATAAATGACGCGGGCTAGTTTGGCCTTTTCGCCGTAGTAATTGTCGTTGCGCTCGAGAACGACAGCCTCGTTGGCGCGCCATTCGCGCAGCTTGAAGACGCCGGAGCCGGCATAGCCGGTCTTCAGCCAGGCATTGCCGAAATCATTGTCCCATTTGTAGTCGGCGGTGGGTGCCGCGGTGACGACATGTTCCTTGACCAGCTTGGCATCGACGACCGAGGCGACCGTTGCCGACAGGCAGTTCAGCACGAAGCTCGGCGCATAGGCCTTGTCGACGGTGAACTGGAAAGTGCTGTCGTCGACCGCCTTGGCCTTTTCGGTGACGTTGTCGCCGCTGATGCCGAACTGTCCGATGATGAAGGCCGGGCTCTTGTCGAGCTTGATGGCACGCTCGAATGAATAGGCAACGTCTGCCGCCGTGATCGGATTGCCAGAAGCAAATTTGAGACCGGGCTTCAGTTTGAACGTGTAGGTCAGGCCATCGTCGGAGACGGTCCAGCTTTCGGCGAGGTCGCCCTTGACCTTGGAGGTGTCGTTGAGGTCGAGACGGACCAGCAGATCATAGGTGTTGCCGGTGACCTCGGCAGTAGATAGCTCGAATGCCTCGTTCGGATCCATGGTGATGATGTCGTCGATCGCGAAACCTTCGACCAGCGTGTCGGCGGGCGTGACCGCACCGGCAGGCGCGCCGGCCAGAAGCAGCGCGGACATGGCCGCACCCGCGAGCAAGATGCGGGAGCGGAGAGCAAACTTTTCCATCATCATCGTGATTGTTCCCTGTTTTGTTGTTTGGCGACCTGAGTTCCCGGCTCAGGGATGCAGAAAATTCTTTCGGGGCCGGAAGACGGCCTCTGACCCGCTACCGTCGTGTTTTTTGTCCAGTTGGTCAACACCCTAATCCGGCGGCCCCCAACTCGGCAACGGGGTTTTGTAAGACGATACATTGGACCAGAAGGAGCTGTTGGAAGTCGATGCATTTGGCGGCTAAGAGAGGCTGCCAAATGAGAAAAATCTGCTAATTCAGGGCTACTTCAGCGCTGTCACCAACTCGGCATCGGGGAAGCAGCTTACGGCGCGACCGTTCTTGGCCTGCCACGTGCCGATCGAACGGCGGGTCTTGAAGCCGGGCAGTCCGTCGACGCTGCCGACATCATAGCCCTTGGCTTGCAGCGCGCGCTGCAGGGCGGCGATGTCGGAACGGTGGAGCCCGCCAACCGCGCCCCAGCTGCCTGCGAAATTCGAGTCGCCATGGGCTATGCGATCGGCGCCATGACCGATGAACAGCGCGTAGAGGTCGCTGGTGTTGTATTCCTTCAGCACGTAGAAATTGGGCGTGGCGATAAAGGCCGGGCCGCTGCGCCCGGCCGGCATCAGCAGGAAACCCTCGGATTTAAGCTCGCTCGTCGGAAACGGTTTGCCGCCAACGCGCTTAATGCCCATTGCCGCCCACTCGGCAATCTTCTTGCCCTGGTCCGGGCCTTCCAGCGCGCAGGAAACCTGATCCGGCACAGTCACCTCGAAGCCCCAGCCGCGGCCCTTCACCCAACCATAATGGACGAGATAATTGGCAATCGAAGCCAGTACATCCGGCGTCGAGTTCCAGATGTCGACGCGGCCGTCGCCATCGAAATCGACGGCATGCTTCAGGAAAGAGGTCGGCATGAATTGCGGCTGGCCGAGCGCCCCGGCCCATGACGATTTCATCGCGCCGACCGGGGCCAGCCCGCGCTCGACGATTTCGAGTGCCGCCAGGAGCTCGGTGCGGAAAAAGTCCTTCTTGGTCGACATGAACGCCTTGGTGCCAAGCACCTCGAAGGCGTCATAAGGCATTTTCGCCGCACCGAAGCCGGTCTCGCGGCCCCAGATCGCCAAAAGCACTTCTCCCGGCACGCCGTAGCGCTTCTCGATGGCCGCAAGCGTCCTGGCATTGGTGGCTTCACGCGCACGTCCGCCTGCGGTTACCGCAAGAACCGTCTTCTCGGCGAAATAGGCGCCGGGCGAGCCGAATTCGGCCTGGAGCTGTTTCTGCGGCGTGGTCGCCTTCTCGCCCGGTTTGACCAAATCGGGCAGCTTCAGATTGGGATTGATGCCGTCGAAGGCGGCATCGAAGGTGTGCCTGGAAATGCCTTTCGCCTTGGCCTGCGGCCACAGGTCGTCCTGCAGCCAGGCGCGAAACTGGTCGTTGATCGTTGCAGCGGAGGCGGGGACAGAAAGGAGGAGACTGGTTAGCGCGGCCAGAAGAAATGCAGAGACTACATTGCGAAGGTTGCGTTCTGCGGCGCCCCCCTCTGTCCTGCCGGACATCTCCCCCTCAAGGGGGGAGATCGGCTGCTTCGATCTCGGCGCCAAACTAGCCCCTTTGAAAATTCGCGAAAACAAGTGTGACAGCCAATCTCCCCCCTTGAGGGGGAGATGTCCGGCAGGACAGAGGGGGGTGTTTGGCACCAGCCTCGAAGGACGCGCAACGATCATGATCCGCACCCTCTCCCGCAACTTCGTCAAAACGCCGTCCGCGAGCGCAGTGCCGCGGCCAGCGTGCCTTCGTCGAGATAGTCGAGTTCGCCGCCGACCGGCACGCCATGTGCCAGCCGCGTCACCTTGATGTCGAAGCCGGACAGCTGGTCGGTGAGGTAATGCGCGGTGGTCTGGCCCTCGACCGTCGCGTTGACGGCGAGGATGATCTCCTTGACCTCGCCACCGGCGACACGGTCGACCAGCGAGCGCATGTTGAGCTGGTCGGGCCCGATGCCGTCGAGCGGCGACAGCGTTCCGCCGAGCACGTGATAGCGCACGTTCATCGCCGCCGCGCGCTCCAGCGCCCACAGGTCGGAGACGTCCTCGACGACGATGATGGTGCCGGCGTCACGGCGCGGATCGGTGCAGATCATGCAAGGGTCGGATGTATCGACATTGCCGCAGGTCGAGCAGATGCGCACCTTGTCTGCCGCCTCGGCCATGGCGGCGGCGAGCGGCGACAGCAGTTGCTCCTTCTTCTTGATCAGGTGGAGTGCCGCACGCCTGGCCGAACGGGGTCCCAGCCCCGGCACCTTGGCCAGGAGCTGGATCAGGCGTTCGATCTCGGGACCGGCGATTCGCTTCGACATCGCTCTGATCTAGAGCAATTCCAGGAAAAGTGCGAAGCGGTTTTCCGTCCGGAGTTGCGTCAAAACGAAAAGCTGGAGCGGTTCACCGTTTCCGCGAAACGGTGAAC